>NZ_VRVA01000053.1:0-37542 GCF_008039945.1 Methylobacterium sp. WL64 | reverse complement strand
GCCGAAGCCCGCCCCCAAGTCGGCCGGGGAAAAGGCCGGCGAGGCGGGCTCCGCGATGATCGAGCAGATGATGCGCACCGGCGCCGAGGTGCAGGGCAACAACATCCGGGCGATGCAGGAGCTGTTCGAGACCTTCTGGCCGTCGTCGGGACAACCCGCGGCTCCGGCCCCGCCGAAGCCCGAGCCGAGCCCGCCGAAGCCCCGGCGCGGCCGCGGCCCCGAGGGCGGGACCGGTTGACGCACGGGCGGCGATACGGCGCCGGTTGACCCGGTGCGGCCGGGACGCATCTCCCGCGGCGAAGGAGATGCCCCGATGACCGACCACCTGACCGCCTGGGACGCCCGCGCAGAGACCGTCGCCGCCAACGGCGTCGCCAAGCGCACAATCCCGGGTGCCGGTGCGAGCCTCGTGCGGGTCGTGGTGCCCGCGGGCGTCTCGGCGGGGCGCCACAGCCACGATCACGAGCAGTTCGTGCAGGTGATCTCCGGCTCCGGATTCCTCGAGACCGAGCAGGGCCGCACGCCGTTCGCCGCCGGCAGCGTGTTCCATTTCCCCGCCGGGACGTGGCATGCCGCCGCGTTCGAGACCGAGACCGTGCTGGTGGAGACGAATCTTTCAGCGCAGGGCTGAGAGGAATACGTTTCGGGAATCCCATCCAAGGCACGGCCGGTCAGGCGACGCGCTCGAGAACAGGTCTCCGTCAGGGCACGGTTCTGTTCTGGATCATCCTGCTCCCCCGTTAAGCCGCTTCTCCAGATCCTCGGCGGCGGGCACCGTGTCGCGCGCGTACTCGACCGCCTGATCGGCGGTCAGCAATCGGCCCTCCTGGGGATAGAAGGCGAGCCCTCCGACCAGCTTCACGCAGGCCGCGATCGCAATCAGTGCACCGATCGATTCTGAGATGGCACCGAAGCTGAAGGCATACACGCAAGGCCAAGAGCCACCGAAATCAATCTCTGCATAGGTTTCGGTCAGATCCGACAACGGGATGACTGAGCATTCGAAGCCCGTCTCCCGACCTTTCCGCATCGCCGGCAGATGTCCCGACGAAGCAGGGGGGATCTTTTCTGAGCCCAGCCGCAGATCAAAGCCAAGCGCGTCAATGGCAGCCTGCCACTCCGATCTGCTGGTGAGCGGTCGTGGGCATAGCGCATACGCTTCCATACTCATGCGTCACCAACTCCGACCCGAACAGCAACCGAGAAATAGCTTTTCACTGAAATACCCCGAAGAAGATGAATCTCGATAACCGGAATGCTTTCGTCGACGCCCGCACCCGTTCTCAATGCGCGAACGCGATTTGGCGATAGTCCTTCTTCACCGGTCTTGATGTCCCAGATTGCCCTGATTGGCGCGGCGCTGGTTCGACCATCCCGGAGAAGCACATCCGTGCGTATGCTTCCTGAAAAACCGTGCCGAACGACGTCACCGGCGACGAAACTCTGCTCGACACCGTCCCGGCCAATACCGGGAAGATCCAATTCACGCAGCCGCGCTGCCAGCTTCGCATGGATCTGAAGACCGTATAAAAACCCCTCTCCAGGCTCCGTGCTCTCGACGACGTCCTTGAGAACATCGAGAAGCTCATCCGTCTTCGCGTCGATCCGAGCATCGCCCGTTCGGTCCCTTCGAACGACGGTCAGCGAGCCGTTCCCTCCGCACCATCGGCCATTGCAGTCGCGCGGTTGATCGGGTCTGTATCCGGCTTTGATGTCTAGAAGGCGAAGGGCAATGAAAGCCAGACTGAGACGAAGTTCTGCGATGGCATACGCTAAGGTCGGATCCTGGTCATGACTTCGCATGGCGCTGCTGCCCATCACGTTCGTTCTTGTTTTATTCCATGATTATTTTCCTGATGTCAAGCGATTCTGGGCGCTTCTAGGATCGCGCGCCCACTGCGGGCCGACAGCGCCAAACATCCCACCCGCGCGAAGCATCTCACCTGCGGCAAATTATTCTTTGCGCCGATCCAAAATGCCTGTGCTTGGCGGCACGGGCCGGCCCGTGTAGGAATCCCGCACGAATGCCCGCCCGTGCACGCCGACGAAAGGCCGGGCCCCGCCCCTTCCAGAACAGAGGCAGACCATGAGCGCCGGTACCGCCGCCGACAAGCACTTCTCGAATAGCTTCTTCGCGGCCCCGCTGACCGAGGCCGATCCCGAGATCGCCGAGGCGGTGTCGAAGGAACTCGGACGCCAGCAGCACGAGATCGAGCTGATCGCCTCGGAGAACATCGTCTCCCGCGCCGTGCTGGAAGCGCAGGGCTCGGTGCTGACCAACAAGTACGCGGAAGGCTATCCGGGCCGGCGCTACTACGGCGGCTGCCAGTTCGTGGACATCGCCGAGAACCTCGCCATCGATCGCGCCAAGCGCCTGTTCGATTGCGGCTTCGCCAACGTGCAGCCGAATTCCGGCTCGCAGGCCAACCAGGGCGTGTTCCTGGCCCTGATGCAGCCCGGCGACACCTTCCTGGGCCTCGACCTCGCGGCCGGCGGCCACCTCACCCACGGCGCCCCGCCCAACGTCTCGGGCAAGTGGTTCAAGCCGGTCTCCTACACGGTGCGCCGCGATGACCAGCGCATCGACATGGAGCAGGTCGCCGCCCTCGCCGAGGAGCACAAGCCGAAGGTGATCATCGCCGGCGGCTCGGGCTACCCGCGCCACTGGGACTTCGCCAAGTTCCGCGAGATCGCCGATTCCGTCGGCGCCTACTTCATGGTCGACGCGGCCCACTTCGCCGGCCTGATCGCGGCCGGCGTGCATCCGTCGCCGTTCCCGCACGCCCACGTGGTCACCACCACCACGCACAAGACGCTCCGCGGCCCCCGCGGCGGCATGATCCTCACGAACGACGAGGCGCTCGCCAAGAAGTTCAACTCGGCGATCTTCCCCGGTCTCCAGGGCGGCCCGCTGATGCACGTCATCGCCGGCAAGGCGGTGGCCTTCGGCGAGGCGCTCCGGCCCGAGTTCAAGATCTACGCCCGCCAGGTGGTGGAGAACGCCAAGGCGCTCGCCGACACCCTGATGTCGGGGGGCTACGACATCACCTCGGGCGGCACCGACAACCACCTGATGCTGGTGGACCTGCAGCGGAAGGGCCTCACCGGCAAGGCGGCCGAGGCCGCCCTGTCGCGGGCCGACATCACCTGCAACAAGAACGGCGTGCCGTTCGACACCCAGAAGCCGACGATCACGTCGGGCATCCGGCTCGGCACCCCGGCCGGCACCTCGCGCGGCTTCGGCGTCGCCGAGTTCAAGCAGATCGGCGGCTTCATCGTCGAGGTGCTGGACGGCATGGTGGCCAAGGGCGAGGCCGGCGATCCGGAGGTCGAGGCCTCGGTGAAGAGCCGCGTCCACGCCCTGACCGACCGGTTCCCGATCTACGGCTGAGGCCGGTGCGCGGCGGCCTTCCGGCCCGTCCGCGTGTAGTCTAGGAAACGGCCGCGGACCCGACCGGTCCGCGGCCGTTTCCATGCGTCGAGTGCAGATCCCATGCGGTGTCCCTATTGCGGCGGCTCCGAGACGCAGGTGAAGGATTCGCGGCCCTCCGAGGACGGCGCCGCGATCCGGCGCCGCCGGGTCTGCCCGGATTGCGCCGGCCGCTTCACCACCTTCGAGCGGGTGCAGCTGCGCGAGGTCGTGGTGCTCAAGCGCTCGGGCAAGCGCGTGCCGTTCGACCGGGACAAGCTCCAGCGCTCGATCGACGTGGCCCTGCGCAAGCGCGCGGTCGAGCCCGACCGGATCGAGCGGCTGGTCAGCGGCATCACCCGGCAGCTCGAGAGCGCCGGCGAGCCGGAGGTCACCTCGGAGGCGATCGGCGAACTGGTGATGGCGGGGCTCAAAGGTCTCGACGACGTCGCCTACGTGCGCTTCGCCTCGGTCTACAAGAATTTTCGCGAGGCCAAGGATTTCGAGGACCTGCTCGGGACCCTGGGCGACGGCCTGCTCACCGTGGGCGCCGAGCCGGATCCCGCCCCGGAGGACCCCGAAGAGCCCGATTCACCGCCCCGCCGCCGGACCGCCCGGCCATGAGCGACGACGCGACCTTCATGCGCCTCGCCCTGGCGCTCGGCCGGCGCGGGCTCGGCACCACCTGGCCGAACCCGTCGGTGGGCGCCGTCGTGGTCGAGCCCGGCACCGGCCGGATCCTCGGCACCGGGGCGACCGCGCCCGGCGGCCGGCCGCACGGCGAGCCCCTGGCGCTCGCCGAGGCCGGCGCCGCCGCCCGGGGCGCGACCCTCTACGTCACCCTGGAGCCGTGCTCCCATCACGGCCGCACGCCGCCCTGCACCGACGCGATCCTGGCCGCCGGGATCGCCCGGGTGGTCAGCGCCGTCGAGGATCCGGATGCCCGGGTGGCCGGGCGCGGCCACGCGCGGCTGCGGGCTGCCGGCGTCGCGGTCGAGACCGGGCTGATGCGGGATCTCGCGGCCCGCGACCATATCGGCCACATCACCCGGGTGACCCGCGGCCGGCCGGCGGTGCACCTGAAGCTCGCCCGCACCCGCGACGGCTTCTGCGCGGGCGCCGGCCCGGAGCGGCTGCGGATCACCGGCCCGGTGGCCGACGGCGCGGTGCATCTCTGGCGGGCGCATGCCGACGCGATCCTGATCGGCATCGGCACCGCCCGGGCGGACGACCCGTCCCTCACGGTGCGGCTGCCCGGCCTGGGCACCCGCTCGCCCCTGCGGATCGTGATCGATTCGCACCTGATGCTCTCGCCCGCCAGCGTGCTGGCCCGGACCGCCCGGGACACCGCCACGCTGGTCCTCACCACCCGCTCGGCCCCCGCCCATGCCCGCCGGGCCCTGGAGGCACTGGGCGTCGAGATCGCCATCCTGCCGGCGGATGTCACGGGCCGCGTCGAGTTGCCGACCGCGCTGGCGCATCTCGGGGAGCGCGGTTTGACGCGCCTGTGCAGCGAGGGCGGCCCACGCCTTGCCGATGCCCTGGCGCGGGCCGATCTGATCGAGGCCTGCACGCTGGTCACGGGACCGGACGAACTCGGCCCGGCGGGCGGCCTGAAGGCGCTCGGCCCGGATCTGAGCGACGCTTTGGCGAGCGAGAGATTCACGCTGGCCGAGCGGCTGCAGCTCGGCCCCGACGAGGCCGCCACCTACGAGAGGATGTCGTAAAACAATGTTCACCGGTCTCGTCAGCGACGTCGGCACCATCGTCTCGATCGCGGGCGAAGGCGACCTGCGCCGGATCGCGATCCGCGCCTCCTACGACCCGTCCACCATCGCGCTCGGCGCCTCGATCGCGTGCTCGGGCCCGTGCCTGACGGCGGTCTCGGTGGAGCCGGATGCGGGCGGCTGCGTCTTCGCGGTGGATGCCGCCGCCGAGACCCTGGCCCGCACCACGGTCGGCCGCTGGACGGCGGGGGCGCGCATCAACCTGGAACGCTCCCTCAAGATCGGCGACGAGCTCGGTGGCCACCTGGTCACCGGCCATGTCGACGGCGTCGCCGAAATCCTGGAGCGGGAGAGCGTCACGGCCGGCGCCTGGGGACCGAGCGACCGCTTCACCCTGCGCGCCCCGGCGGGCCTGTCGCGCTTCATCGCCGAGAAGGGCTCGGTCTGCCTCGACGGCACCTCGCTCACGGTGAACAGCGTGGACGGCGACGTCTTCTCGGTGCTGCTGATCCCCCACACCCTCCAGGTCACCACCTGGGGGGAGCGGCGCGCCGGCGACAAGCTGAACCTGGAGGTCGACCTGATCGCCCGCTACGCCGCCCGGCTCACCGAGGCGCAGCCGGGGGCCTAACCGCGGGCACGGTACATGACAGGGTCCGGCTTGATCTTGATCGACGCTCATCCAGCCCACCGCCCTCATCCTGAGGTGTGAGCGAAGCGAGCCTCGAAGGAGCCCTCCAGGGATCGCGAGCAGACTGGAGGGCTCCTTCGAGGGCGCCGCTGCGCGTCGCCACCTCAGGATGAGGGGTGAGAGTTGGACGGGCGTTGATCAGGACCGGACCGACGTTTGAGTCCGCTCCGCCGACTGCCCTGCCAAGACAGCGTCATCGTGCTCTAGCGCGGCGGGATCGCGTAGGTCCCGGTGGCGTGGCAGACGAGGGCGTCGCTGCCGGGCGCGGTGATCCCGACCTCGCCCACCGCCAGCCGCCGCCCGAGCTTGAGCAGGCGGCATTCGGCCACGAGGTCTCCCGGGGCGGGCTTGCGCAGGAAGTTGAAGGTCAGGCTCGTGGTCACCGCCAGGGCGACCGGGCCGATATTGGCGAGGATCGCCGCGTAGAGCGCGTAATCGGCCAGCGCCATCATGGCCGGCCCCGACACCGTGCCCCCCGGCCGCAGGAAGCGTTCCTGCCCCTCCATCCGCATCCGCGCCGTGAGCGGCCCCACCGCCTCGAGATGGAAGGCGCGCCCGCCCGCCTGCATCTGCGGGAATTCGCGGTCGAGGAAAGTGTTGGTTTCTTCGAGGGTGAGGATCGGGGCGTTCATGCCTGCTTGCAGCATGGGGTGGGGGGCCGGGGCAATCCAGTCAGGGCGCTAAATCCACCTGAAGTCGCGGCGAGCCCGATCTACTTCAGCGTGCCTGGTAAAACAGTTCAGAATGAACCGCCTTGTCATTCCGGGGCGCCGCAGGCGAGCCCGGAATCCAGATCCGCTGTCGGTGCAGGACCTTGGAACTGTCGGCGGTTATGGATCCCGGGTTCCGCTACGCGGCCCCGGGATGACAAAGTGGATGTTTAACCGGCCGTGCGAGCTGTAGGCCTTTGGACGATCACCCTTCAAGCAACCGTTGCTGTGCCGCCAAGAGGCATGCACGCGATGGCAGCGGGTCCACTGGTCAAAAAAAGATCGGCCGCGCGCTGGCGCTGATCTCGCCCAGCACCGTGCCGGTGGCGGGCTCGACCTCCTTGAGGACCACGTCGTAGCCCCACAGGTCGGCAAGGTGCTGGAGCACCCGCTTGGCGTCGTCCTTCTGCAGGGTGATCTTGTTGAGCGCCTTGTGGTGCAGGATCAGCCGGCGGTCGCCCTCCAGATCCACGTCCACCACCTCGATATCGGGATCGAGCCAGGCGACGTCGTACTGGCGGGCGAAGGAGCGGCGCATCTTGCGGTAGCCGCGCTCGTCGTGGATCGCCTCGACGCGCAGTTCCGGCTCGTCGGGGTCGTCGACCACGTGGAACAGGCGCAGGTCGCGCATCAGCTTGGGCGACAGGAACTGCTGGATGAAGCTCTCGTCGCGGTAATTCGCCCAGCAATCGCGCAGCACCGCCATGGCATCGCCGGTGCCGGCGATGTCGGGGAACCACGCCCGGTCCTCCTGGGTCGGCTGCTCCACGATGCGGGCGATGTCCTGCATCATCGCGAAGCCGATCGCGTACGGGTTGTGGCCGCCATAGGAGCGGTCGTCGTAGGTCGGCTGCCGGATCACGTTGGTGTGCGATTGCAGGAATTCGAGGTAGGCCGCCTCGGTGATCAGCCCCTTCTCGGACAGGGAATTCATGATCCGGTAGTGGCTGTAGGTCGCGCAGCCCTCGTTCATCACCTTGGTCTGGCGCTGCGGATAGAAGTACTGCGCCACCAGGCGGACGATGCGCAGGATCTCGCGCTGCCAGGGGCGCAGCCGCGGCGCGACCTTCTCCAAAAAGTACAGAATGTTTTCCTGCGGCAGTTCGAGCAGGGCCTTGCGCCGCTCGGCGGCCGCGTCGGAGCGCACCGCCCCGGTCTTCTGCGGCAGGGTCCGCCACAGGTCGTTGTAGATCTGCTCGCCGTGCTCGACCCGCTCGCGCTCGCGACGCTGCTCGGAGGCGAGGTCCGGCCGCTTCTTGCGCGGGTAGCGGTGGACGCCCTGGCTCATCAGCGCGTGGGCGGCGTCGAGCACCTGCTCCACCGCCTGGTGGCCGTAGCGCTCCTCGCAGCGGGCGATGAAGCTTTTCGCGAAATCCAGATAATCCAGGATGCCTTCCGCGTCGGTCCACTGCCGGAACAAATAATTGTTCTTGAAGAAGTGGTTATGGCCGAAGGCGGCGTGCGCGATCACCAGCGTCTGCATCGTCGCCGTGTTCTCCTCCATCACGTAGGAGATGCACGGGTCCGAGTTGATGACGATCTCGTAGGCGAGCCCCATCAGGCCGCGCCGGTAGCCGGCCTCGTGCTGGGCGAAGTGCTTGCCGAACGACCAGTGCTTGTAGAACAGCGGCATGCCGATCGACGCGTAGGCGTCGAGCATCTGCTCGGCCGTGATGATCTCGATCTGGTTCGGGTACCAGGACAGCCCGAGTTCCGGCCCGGCGATGCCCTCGCAGGCGTCGTGGATGCGCCGGATCGTGTCGAAGTCCCAGTCGTTGCCGGTGAACAGGGGTTTCTGGCCGCCGGAGATGGTCTGGGGCGTCCGTGGCTTGACGCTTGTCATGCAGCCTCCCGATCGACCGAAGCGTGTCTCGTATGCCCGCGGGGCGCGGGCGCCCTCCCCCCATGGAGCGGGAAGGGAAACGCGGCGGCGCGTCCCGTCACGCCTCCGCCTCGGCCCGTGCGTCCTTGCGGCCGAACAGCTCGCGGAAGACCGGGTAGATCTCCCGCCGGTGGTTGACCTTGCGCATGGCGATCGGGCCGCCCGCCTTGGCGATCGCCTCGTAGGTCCGCCACAGGGTGGTGCGGTGCTCCACGAAGCCGGCCCGGGGGCCGTTCTCGTCGCCGACCTCCAGGTAGGCGAAGTGCTGGCAGGCCGGCAGGATGTGGGCCCGCAGCAGCTCCGTCGAGGTCGGGCCGTCGGAGGAGACGTTGTCGCCGTCCGAGGCCTGTGCGGCGTAGATGTTCCAGTCGTTCGGGTCGTAGCGCTCGGCGATGACCCGCTTCATCTCCACCAGCGCCGACGACACCAGCGTGCCGCCGGTCTCCCGGGAGCCGAAGAAGGTCTCCTCGTCCACCTCGGTGGCCCGGTCGGTGTGGCGGATGAACACGATCTCCACGTGCCGGTAGCGGCGGGTCAGGAAGATGTGGAGCAGGATGTAGAACCGTTTGGCCAGGTCCTTCATGTGCTCGGTCATCGAGCCGGACACGTCCATCAGGCAGAACATCACCGCCTGCGCGATCGGCCGCGGATAGGGTTCGAACCGGCGGAAGCGCAGGTCGATCGGGTCGACATACGGGATGCGCTTGGCGCGCTCGCGCAACTTCAGCAGCGCGCGTTCCACGTCCGGCCGGCCCGGGTCCGAGTCGCGCATCCCCGCGAGCTGGGCCTCCAGCGCCGCGACCTCCTCGGGCTTGGGGCGCTTGAGGGCGATCCGCCGCGACATCGAGTTGCGCAGGGTGCGGGTCAGGGCGAGGTTGGCGGGCGAGCCGGTCACCGTGTAGCCGGCCCGGCGCAGCCCCTCGGTCTCGACCACCGCGAGGCGCCGCTTGGCCAGATCCGGAAGCTCCAGATCCTCAAGGAAGAGTTCCAGAAACTCCTCGCGGGTGAGCACGAAGCGGAACGCGTCCTCGCTGTTCTCGCCGCCCTCCCCGCCCTCGCCGGAGCCGCGACCGCCGCCGCCGCCCGGGGGCCGCTCGATCGTGTCGCCCTCCACGTAGGTCTTGTTGCCCGGCAGGATGTGGTCCTGCAGGCCGGTGCCGGGCTGGCGGGAGAACCGCGGCTCGCGCACGCCGTCGGCGGGCACGCTCACCCGGCCGTCCTTGCCGAGATCCTTGATGTCCTTCTCGCGGGCGGATTCGCGCACGGCGCGCTGGGCCACGTCCTTCACGCGCCGCAGGAAGCGCTGCCGGTTGGGGAGGCTCTTGCCCCCGGGATTCAGGCGTCGGTCGACGATGTGCATACGCTGCGAAAACCCTCGTCCGCGTGTTCCGGCCGGGTCGGGCCCCGTGTCGTACCATGCTGTTCAGGGAGGGATGGATCCCTCTTTCGCAGCAGGCCCGAGAGCCTCGCCGGCCGGTCGTCCGAAACTGTGGCGGCGGAGGGTCGAAACCGGGCCCGGTCGGATTCGCTCCGCCGGGCCCCCGCCCCTCAGCCCGCCTGCTTCACCCGCATGTACCATTCCACCAGGCGGCGGACCTGCCGCTCGGTGTAGCCGCGCGCCACCATGCGCTCGACGAACTCGCCGTGCTTCTTCTCGGTGTCGCCGTCCTTCTTCGAGCCGAAGGAGATCACCGGCAGCAGCTCCTCCACCTGGGAGAACATCCGCCGCTCGATGACCTCGCGCAGCTTCTCGTAGCTGGTCCAGCTCGGGTTACGGCCCCCGTGCTGGGCGCGCGAGCGCAAGGCGAACTTCACCACCTCGTTGCGGAAGTCCTTCGGGTTGGCGATCCCGGCGGGCTTTTCGATTTTGGTCAGTTCCTGGTTCAGCAATTCGCGGTTCAGCAGCTGGCCGGTCTCGGCGTCCTTGAAGTCCTGATCCTCGATCCAGGCATCGGCGTAGTCGATGTAGCGGTCGAACAGGTTCTGGCCGTAATCGTGGTACGATTCGAGGTAGGCCTTCTGGATCTCGTGGCCGATGAACTCCGCGTAGCGCGGGGCCAGCTCGGTCTTGATGAATTCCAGGTACTTCTTCTCGGTTTCGGGCGGGAGCTGCTCGCGGCGCAGCGACTGCTCCAGCACGTACATCAGGTGCACCGGGTCGGCCGAGACCTCGGTGGTGTCGTGGTTGAAGGTGGCGGCCAGCACCTTGAAGGCGAAGCGGGTCGAGATCCCGTCCATGCCCTCGTCGACGCCGGCGGTGTCCTTGTATTCCTGCATCGAGCGGGCGCGCGGATCGACCTCGCGGAGCGATTCGCCGTCGTAGACCCGCATCTTCGAGAACACGTTGGAATTGGCGTGCTCGCGCAGGCGCGACAGGACCGAGAACCGGGCCAGCATCTCCAGGGTGCCGGGGGCGCAGGCCGCGTCCGAGAGTTCCGAGCCGGAGATCAGCTTCTCGTAGATGTGCTGCTCCTCCGCGACCCGGAGGCAGTACGGGACCTTGATCACGTAGATGCGATCGATGAAGGCCTCGTTGTTCTTGTTGGTCTTGAAGGTCTGCCACTCGGATTCGTTCGAGTGCGCCAGGATGATGCCGGTGAACGGGATCGCGCCGATATTCTCGGTGCCGACGTAGTTGCCCTCCTGCGTCGCGGTGAGCAGGGGGTGCAGCATCTTGATCGGCGCCTTGAACATCTCGACGAATTCGAGGACGCCCTGGTTCGCCCGGTTCAAACCGCCCGAGTAGGAGTAGGCATCGGGATCCGCCTGGGACAGGGTCTCCAGCCGGCGGATGTCGACCTTGCCGACCAGCGAGGAGATGTCCTGGTTGTTCTCGTCGCCCGGCTCGGTCTTGGCGATGGCGATCTGACGCAACCGCGACGGCCGGACCTTGATCACCGTGAAGCGCGAGATGTCGCCGTTGAACTCGTCGAGACGCTTGAGCGCCCAGGGGCTCATCAGCCCGGTGAGCCGCCGGCGCGGGACGCCGTAGCGCTTCTGGATCTCGTCGCCCATCGTCTCGGGATCGAACAGCCCGAGCGGGCTCTCGAACACCGGGGAGACCTCGTCCCCGGCCTTGAGCACGTAGACCGGGTGGACCTCCATCAGCGCCTTGAGGCGCTCGGCGAGGGACGACTTGCCGCCGCCGACCGGGCCCAGCAGGTAGAGGATCTGCTTGCGCTCCTCCAACCCCTGCGCGGCGTGGCGGAAGAACGAGACGATCCGCTCGATCGTCTCCTCCATCCCGTAGAATTCGCGGAACGCCGGGTAGGTGCGGATCGTCCGGTTCATGAAGATCCGGCCGAGGCGCGAATCCTTGGCGGTGTCCACGAATTCCGGTTCACCGATCGCCGCCAGGATACGCTCGGCGGCCGAGGCATACATCAGCGGCTCGTCGCGGCAGGCTTCGAGATACTCGGAGAGCGTCATCTCCGTATCGCGGCGCGCCTCGTACCCTCGGGCGAAGCTCTGGAAAAGGTCGTTCGTCGCATGCATCGACATTCGATAACCCTCTCAGACCCTGACAGCTTCATCCTGTCTCGGCTCGGATGCAACCGACAGGCCCGCTTTTGTCGCAGCGCGGCGAACGCGCCGCGGGCCTGTCGATTGCTTGCAACACTCGTCTGGCCAAAACCTGGCCTCGACGTGGTCGAACGTTGATTTCGATCTCCTTTGAGCGGGCATTTTAGGATGAAAAACTATGCACGCGCCAGGGTTTCTTGCCTCTGCTTAGAGATCCGTGCCTTCTTTCTTGGCATCGTCGCCGGATTTTGATCCGGAGGCCCCGACCGTGATCTTGATATTGTGAGTCTGGACTTGGCCGTCGGCGCCCTTGACCTCGAACGTCACCTCGTCCGAACCGGTGAAGCCGGTGTTGGGCTGGTAGAACAGCGCCTGCACGGCGGCCTCCTTGTTGGGGCAGCGGTAGCTCGCCGGGGTCTTCAGCTTGCCGACCTTGGTGATCACGGAACCGTTCTTGGGCGCGCCCGAGACCTTGAACTCCGGCATCGGGCCGGGGCTGCAATCCTTCTTGAGGTTCGGGGCGATCTCGAGCCGCACGGTCTTGCCGGGCGCCACCGTCTTGGAGCGGGTCACCGTGGTCTGGGCGAAGGCCGGGACCTGCGCCGTCCCGGCGAGGATCAGGCCGCCTGCGAGCAGCGCGGCGAGCGGACGTAGGGCGGTCATGGCGGCGTCACTCCGGTGCCGATCCGGGGCCGGATGTCCGGTTCCCCTGCCATCGGTCGAGGAGTCATGTGGGGACGCCGAGCACGGCCGTCGAGGGTTTTTCCGAGCGATGCCCCGCTCCGGGCCCGGCTGTCGGACCGAATCTTTTCCGGAACCGGTCCTATTCCTGCAGCACCGCGGCGACGACGCCCGTGACCCGGGCGATCTGCGCGGCATCGAACTCGCCGGCGAGGGCCGCGGCGAGCCGGGCCTCGACCCGGGCGCGCTCGCCGGCATCGGCGATCGGCACCGGCGGGATCTGGTCCTCGGGCAGGCGGCAGACCCGGCGGATCGTCTCGGCGGCGGCGAGCAGCTTCTCCCGGTCGGGCGGCCCCATCTCCCACAGGGGGTTGCGCAGGCGGCTGATCACCCGCTTGGCGTCCCGGTACTCCCGGTCGACGTTGGTGGCGGCCTCGATCTGGCTCACCAGGAACATCAGTTCGAGGACTTCGGAGGCGGCCTCCGGGCAGGTGCGGACGATCCGCATGATGCGGGCCATCAGTTCCTGGCTGGGAGACAGCTTGGGTTTTGGCACGGCCATGCGGGCAACAACGCGGTTTGGGGCCGGAAGGTCCGCCCGCGCCGCAAGATGCGTGCGCGGCATCCTCAACCAATCGGCGAGATGCCGCGGGAACGCTACACGTCGCGGTCGTAGGGCCGGCGCAGGGCGTCGAGCAGTGCCCGGCAGGCCTGCAGGTCGTCGAGCACGTCCCGCAGGGCCGCCCGGTCGGGGGTGTCGGCGAGGTCCTGCATGGTCGCCTCGGGGGCGTCCTCGACCTCCTGGATCCGGGGCTCGGCCGCCCGGGCCTCGCCGCGGCCGACCGCCTGGACGAAGCGGATGCCGTTCTCCTTGAGCACCCGCTGCGCGCCCGCGATGGTGTAGCGCTGCACGTACAGGAGCTGCCGGATGCCGGCTACGAGCTCGACGTCCTGCGGCCGGTAGTAGCGCCGGCCGCCGGCCCGCTTCACCGGGCGGATCTGGCCGAATCGCGTCTCCCAGAACCGCAGGACGTGCTGGGGCACGTCGAGCTCCTCGGAGACCTCGCCGATGGTCCGGAAGGCGCCGGCGCTCTTCGCGCCGATCGGTTCGAGGGGCACGTCGGCGGCGAGGGCTGGGGGCATGGTTATCTGATGCGGCGGGACGACGGCGATCTTGCCGGTCCGCGGGGCCGGGCTCAAGCCTTACCGAGGGTTGAGGCGATAAAGTTTGCCGCGCCGGAACGACATCCGTTCAGCGCGCGTCGCCCGCCCCCCGCTGTGCGGTAGGGCGGCCCCCGCTCAATCGTCGTCGTCCGACCGGTCGGCGCCGTTGAGCGCCTGGCCGTTGATCTTGGCCTTGAGGACGTTGGAGGGCTTGAACACCATCACCTGGCGGGGCTCGATCGCGACCTCGACGCCGGTCTTGGGGTTGCGGCCGACGCGCTTGCCCTTGCTGCGGACCACGAACGAGCCGAACGAGGACAGCTTGACCGTCTCGCCCCCCGCCAGGCAGCCGCAGATCTCCGACAGCACGGTCTCGACCAGGGCGGCGGATTCGGTCCGCGACAGGCCCACCTGGTGGTAGACGGCCTCGCTCAAGTCGGCGCGCGTCACCGTCTTGCCTGCCATGCCGTGTCCCCTCGCCTGCTGTTCTCATCCGGCAGCCCACGGGCGCGACGAACCTCGCCGCACCGTGAGCTGAAGGTGTATCCCTATGATCCGGCACGCTAATCTGCGTCCGCCGCCCGGTCAACCGCGCGGGGCGGACGAATTGGCCCGGCGCCTCCCGACGGATGGCGGCCGCCGGCTTCGGCGCCGGGCGAGGCCTACCTGAGGCCGTGCCGCGTCACCAGCGGATCAGCGCCGCCCCCCAGCTGAAGCCGCCCCCGATCGCCTCGATCATCACGAGGTCGCCGGGCTGGATGCGGCCGTCCCGCCGGGCCACGTCGAGGGCCAGGGGGATCGACGCGGCCGAGGTGTTGCCGTGGCGGTCCACCGTCAGGACGATCTTCTCCCGGGCGATCCCGAGCTTGTCGGCCGAGGCCTCGATGATCCGGCGGTTGGCCTGGTGCGGCACGAACCAGTCGAGGTCGGCGGCCGTGATCCCGGCCTGCGCGAACGCGTCCGCGATCACGTCGGTGACCTGCCCGACCGCGAACCGGAACACCTCGCGGCCCTCCATGCGCAGGCGCCCGGTGGTGCCGGTGGAGCCGGGCCCGCCATCGACGTAGAGCTTGTCCCGGTGCCGCCCGTCCGAGCGCAGGCTGGCGCAGAGGACGCCGCGCTCGCCCGCATCGGCCCGCGCCTCCAGCACCACCGCCCCGGCCCCGTCGCCGAACAGCACGCAGGTGGTGCGGTCCTCCCAGTCGACGATGCGCGAGAAGGTCTCCGCCCCGATCACCAGGGCCCGGCGGGCCGAGCCGGTGGTGAGGAACTTGTCGGCCGTGGAGACCGCGAACACGAAGCCGGCGCAGACCGCCTGCAGGTCGAAGGCCGCCCCCCGGTGGATGCCGAGCGCCGCCTGGATCTGGGTGGCGGTGGCCGGGAAGGTGTGGTCCGGCGTCGAGGTCGCGCAGATCACCAGGTCGATGTCGTCGGCGGTGAGCCCGGCATCGTCGAGGGCGGCCTGCGCGGCCCGGGCGCCGAGCACCGAGGTGGTCTCGCTCGCGTCGGCGATGTGGCGCTGGCGGATGCCGGTGCGCTGGACGATCCATTCGTCCGAGGTGTCGACCCGCTCAGTCAGGGCGGCGTTGGTGACGACCTGCGCGGGCAGGCTCGACCCCGTCCCGACCACCACCGAGCGCGGCGCCTGCGGAGACTCTGTGCGGAGGGCTGACATCGCTTTCCTTCCCGGACGGCGCAGGCGTCACAATTCTCAGTTGTGTCGCCCCGGACGTCCGAATTCCATCCGTTTGAACACGCGGAGCCGAGATAGGGATCCGGCCAACGCGGCACGCGCGCGGACAGCGGTCCGGCCGCACGCACGATCGCAGATCGTCCAGGGCCGCCCCGGCCACGTTCGGTGACCGGAGGAGCAACCTCGCGAGCACCGATCACACCGTCATCCCGGGCTCGCCTGCGGCGCCCCGGAATGACGGGGAGGAGGTTCGGGCGTTGTGGGAAACGCCACGGCCGAAGACAGAGAATCAAGCCGGCGCCAGGACCGCCGTCTGGTCGAGCATTTCGCGGATCGTGCGGATCATATCGTGGCGGGCCATGTCGTGCGCCAGATCGATCGCGGCGGCGAAACCTTGCGCGTTCTCCGAGCCGTGGCTCTTGATCACGATGCCCTCCAGCCCGAGGAACACGCCGCCGTTGGCGCGGCTCGGATTCATCTTGTCCTTCAGGGCCTTGAACGCCTGCCGGGCGAACAGCGCGCCGATCTTGGCCGACAGGGTCCGGGTCATGGCCGAGCGCAGGTAGCTGCCGATCTGCTTGGCTGTGCCCTCGGCGGTCTTGAGCGCGATGTTTCCCGTGAAACCTTCCGTCACGACCACGTCGACGGTGCCGCGCCCGAGATCCGTGCCCTCGACGAAGCCGTGATAGGTCAGCCGCGTGCTCTCCATCTCGCGCAGCAGCCGCGCGGCTTCCTTGACCGCCTCGTTGCCCTTCATCTCCTCGGTGCCGACGTTGAGCAGGCCCACGGTCGGCTTGTCGAGATCGAACACGATGCGGGCCATGGCCGAGCCCATCACGGCCATCTCGACCAGGTGCTCGGCATCGGTGCCGATGGTGGCGCCGACGTCGAGCACGACGCTCTCGCCGCGCACGGTGGGCCACAGGCACGCGATGGCCGGGCGCTCGATGCCCGACATGGTCTTGAGGCAGATCTTCGACATCGCCATCAGGGCGCCGGTGTTCCCGGCCGACACGCAGGCATCGGCCTGCCCGTCCCGCACCGCCTGGATCGCCTGCCACATCGAGGACTTGCCGCGGCCCTGGCGCACCGCCTGGCTGGGCTTGTCGTCCATGGCCACGGCCACGGTGGTGTGGCGGATCTCGACGCAGTCCTTCAGCCGCGGCTCCTTGGCGACCAGCGGGGCGATCACCGCCTCGTCGCCGAACAGCAGGAAGGTCATGTCGGGATGGCGCTCGCGGGCCAGGGCGGCGCCGGGCACGACGGTCGAGGGCCCGTGGTCGCCGCCCATGGCGTCGAGCGAGATGCACACGCGTTGGGACATGTCTTTGCGGGTCGCGGTCTCGGCAGGGGGAACGGCGGCGGGAACGGCGGCGGGACGGACGAGGGCCGCCCGCCGGGCGCGCCGGACCATAGCGATACAGGCCCGCCGGGCAAATGAATTCGGGCCGGACGGGTCAGGCAATTGTTTCGGGGCGGGCCGGAGCGGGGCTCTGCGGGGGGCTTCTGCTTCTGCGAGCGATCCCGTCCACCCCCCTCATCCTGAGGTGCGAGCGCAGCGAGCCTCGAAGGAGATCTCCAGGGATCGCGCGGCCGGCTGGAGGGCTCCTTCGAGGCCTCCGCTGCGCTCCGGCACCTCAGGATGAGGGCGTAGGTTGGACATTCCTCTTGGTCGAAACCGACCGCCCGTTTCCGCCTCCCGCGCCGCACCCCGCCCTGGGGCTGCGCCGAGCCGGACGGCCTCAGCCCTCCCCGTCGCGGAGCCGGCGCAACGCGTCGAAGGGGCCGGCATCCTCGCCCGCCACCACGGGCTCGAACGCGATGCCGGGCTTGCGCGGATAGGGATCGAGGCCCAGCGCCAGGAATTCGGCCGTGAGCGCGCCGAAATCGATCCGGCCGCCGACCAGCGGGTCGGGCACCTCGACGTCCTCGGCGTCGGTGCCGGCGAGCTGGTCGGTGTCGGTGTACACGACCTCCACCGGCTCGCGGACCGGACCCGCGAACGGCTCGAGGCTGACGGTGCAGACCTGCGTCACCACGGCCTCGACCGTGCCGGTGACGGTCATCCGGTTCGTAGAGCCCGAGATGTCGAAGCGCCCGACCAGGTCGCGAATGGCGGGGATCTTGAAGTCGGCCGCGAGCGCGTCGCACTCGGCCTGGCTCGCCTCGACGGTGACGGCGCCCCGCCCCTGCGGCAGGCGATCGACGTTGACCCAGCGGGAAAGCGGCCCGCTCTCCGGGCCCGTACGGTGTCTCATGTCCTGTCTCCGGTCGGGGCCGGCGCGAACGCGTCCGGCTCCGGAAAGGGCGGCCCGGCACCGAGCAGCCCGTCGAGATCGGCCCCGGCCAGGGCCGCATCGGCCGCCAGCACGTAGGCGGCGAGGCCCGCCGGGTCGCCCTCCCCGCCGAGCACGTTGCGGGCGAGCACCACCCGCAGGGCCGCGTCGTCGCGGGCGTCGAGCGCAGCATCGTAGCCCGTGGCCCGGCCATAGAAGGCGGCACCGAGTTTTTTCATCCGCTTGCCGACGCCCATATCGCCGACGCCGAGTTCGCGCAAAGCCGCGTCGAGCTGGGTGAAGACCGCGTTGACCAAGTCCTGCGCCACGTCGGCCGCCGGGGCCGGCAACCGGTTCAGCCGGCGCAGAACCAGGATCACGTGCAGGCACAGGGCCTCGAACCGGCCCTCCACGGTGTCGGGCACGGCGAGCCCCGTGTAGAGGCCCGGCCGGCGCGCCGCCAGGCTGATGGCCGCGTGCAGCCCCTCCACGGCGCGGCGGCGCGCGCCATCGCGCCGGAACAGCGCGGCGATCATGGATGCCTCCGAAAGAAGGGCGATGCCGGGCCGCGGCGGCATCGGGCGGCCGGGGCGTGTGGCCAAGCTTGCCTTGTCAAAGCCATATCCCCGCGGTACGGCAACCCACGCCCAAGGCGCAAGCGCCGTCGGAGACATGGACCGGCGGCGGCCTGCGTCGCTCGTCCGTCAACACGCTCTTTGGGGGCCCGATGCGGCGCCGTCTCGTCCAGTCCTTTGCGCGCCTCGCCCTGATCGGCCTCGCGGGTGCCGGCCTCGCCGGCTGCGTCGGCGAAGAGCTCCGCCACGGCTACCAGATCGACCAGGCGGCGCTCGCCACGATCAAGCCCGGCATGGCCCCCGAGCAGGTGCTGCAGATCCTCGGCACGCCGTCGACGGTCTCTACGGTGGGCAACAAGTCCTGGTACTACATCTCGCAGAACACCAGCCGGACGATCATGTTCCTGGGCGAGCAGGTCGAGGACCAGAAGGTCACGGCGGTCTACTTCACCCCCGGCTTCAAGGTCGAGCGGGTGGCGCTCTACGGCCTGCAAGACGGCCGGGTGTTCGACTTCATCGAGCGCACCACGCCGACCAGCGGCGCCGACCGGGCGTTCCTCAGCCAGCTGTTCCGCGGCCTGACCCGCTACGAGCCGTTCGGCTCCGGCAAGGGCACCAGCGTCGTCCCGGGCGCCAACCGCGGCCTGTAAGAACGAGCGTCAGGGGTTTCCGAAGGGCTCAGCCCTTTGACGGGGTTCGGGGGCGGAGCCCCTGAGCACCCAGAGCGGGGCTCTGCCGCAGGGCTCTGCCCTGCACCCGCAAAAGGTCGCAGACCTTTTGAAACCCTGACGTGTCTCAGACCAATTCGCGTCGTCGCACCAGCTGGGCGATGTCCGCCGGCTCGGCGAACAGGTATTCCGGCCCGAGCGCCGCCAGCGCGCCCGCCTCGGTGTAGCCCCAGGCCACCGCGCCGAACGGGCAGCCGAGCGCCCGGGCCGCCTCCAGGTCGCGGACCTCGTCGCCGATGCACAGGGCCCGCTCCGGCGCGACCTTCCGGTGGGCCAGCAGCGCCCGCAGCTGCCGGGCCTTGCCGAACAGCGAGGCGCCGCAGGCATAGGCGTCGATCCGGGCCGCGTTCTCGGGGCCGAGCACCCGGCGGACGGTGTCGGCGCGGTTCGACGACAGGATCGCCAGGGGCACCCCCGCCGCCGCGAGGTCGGCCAGCATCTCCGGCACCCCGGGAAACAGCGCGATCGCACCGGCGTCGCGGGCGGCCAGCGCGTGCATGTGCCGGGCGATGAAGGGCAGCTTCCAGCGCGGGATGCCGAGATGGGCCACGATCGCCCGCGCGCCCTGCAGCCGCAGCGCCTCGACCTCGTGGGCCTCGACCCGGCGGAAGCGGTAGCGGTCGGCGACGCCGTTCAGGACCGAGCAGAACCAGCCGAAACTGTCCGCGAGCGTGCCGTCGAAATCGAGCACCACGAGCGCGGGCCCGGCCCCGCCGGGGCTGCGCGCCATCTCAGTGCCGGAGGTTGGCCAGCGGCATGCTGAGCCGCATCAGCAGCCCGCCCGGCGCCCAATCGTGCTCCAGCAAGCCGTCGAGCTGCCCCGCGACGCTGCGCTCGGCCAGCACGGTGCCGAATCCCTTCCGGGTGGGCTTTTGCGTGACCGGGGGGCCGCCGGACTCGGCCCAGGTCAGGGTGTAGCGCGCGCCGTCGCGCAGCCCGCTCAGCGTGACGCCGCCCGCCTTGGTGGAGAGCCCGCCATACTTCATCGCGTTGGTGGCCTGCTCGTGCATGATCAGCGCGAGCGCGGTGGCGGTGCGCTCGCCGATCGCGGCATCGTCCCCGGAGATCGCGACGCGCGCCCGGCCGTCCTCCTCGTAGGCGGCCATGATCAGGCGCATCAGCCCGAGCACGGTCTGGCCCTCGACCTCGGGGGCGCTGTCGGGGGAATGCGGGCGGACGTATTCGTGGGCCCGGGCGAGCGCGCCGAGCCGCTCGCGGAAGGCCGCCGCGAACGGCTTGGCCGCCGGGTCGCTGCGGGCGGTGAGGGCCGCCAGGCCGCCCACCACCGCGAAGATGTTCTTGATCCGGTGGGACAGCTCGCGGATCAGCAGGTCGCGGGCCTCCTCGGCGCGCTTGGCCTCGCGCAGGTCCCGGGTGACGGTGGCGTAGCCGATCTCGGCCCCGGTCGGGTCGCGCACCGGGAAGATGTTGTACAGCACGGCCACCGGCTCGCCCGTGCCGAAATGCCGGAAGGCCAGTTCGCCCTCCCAGTAACCGCTCCGGCGAACCGCCGGCATCACCGTCCCGGTCAGCACCCGGCGGCTGTCGTCGCCGAAGAAATCCTCCATCCGGTGCCGGCGGGCGGCGGCGAGGTCGGGCAGCCCGACCAGCGCCAGCGCGGCCTCGTTGAGATGGGTGACGGCGCCGTCCAGGGTGAAGAGGCCGATGAAGTCCTTGGAGGTCTCCACGATGGCGGCGAGCTTGCGCGCCTCGGCCTCCGCCTGCTTCAGGTCATCGATGTCGGTGCAGGTCCCGAACCAGCGCTCGATCCGCCCCTCCGCGTCGCGGATCGGCATGGCCCGGCCCAGCGTCCACCGGTAGGCGCCGTCTTTATGGCGCAGGCGATACTCGATCTCGTAAGGCTCGCCGGTCTTCAGGGAATGGCGCCAGCGGGTCCAGGCCCGCTCCTGGTCGTCCGGATGGAACACGCCGTTCCAGCCCTCGCCATCGGTGGAGCCGTACGGCATGCCGGTGAACTCGTACCAGCGGTCGTTGAAATAATCGTGGAACCCGTCCGGCAGGGTGGTCCAGACCATCTGGGGCATCGCCGACGTCATCACCCGGAAGCGGCGCGCGCTGGCGGCGATCTCGGCCTCCCGGGCGGCGACCTGGGCGTGGGTCCGGCGGTTCTCGAGCAGCGTCGAGATCTGGCGCGCCAGGGCGGACAGCGTGGCGGCCTGGTCGGCGTCGAGCCCCTCGGGCCGGGGCGTCCGGTCGAGGACGCAGAGTGCCCCGAGCGGAATGCCCTGCGCGCCCCGGATCACCGCCCCCGCGTAGAAGCGGAAGCCCGCCCCGCCGGTCACCAGAGGGTTGTCGATGGTGCGCGGGTCGTCGGCGAGATCCGGGATGATGAGGCAGTCGCCGGCCTCGATCGTGTGGGCGCAGACCGAGCAGTTGATCGGCAATTCCCGCTGGCCGAGGCCGAATTCCGACTTGAACCATTGCCGCTCGGCATCGACCAGGCTGACCAGGGCCACCGGCGCCCGGCAGACATGGGCGGCGATGCGGACGAGGTCGTCGTAGAGCGGCTCGGGCGCGCTATCGAGGATGGCGAGGTCGTGCAGTTCCGCCAGCCGGTCCGCTCTGCTCCAGAGCCGGTCGGTCGGTTCGCGATCCGCGCGTGAATTGGGGGGCGGCACATCCATGGTCTGGCGCTCACATAGGCGCGCGACGGGCGGCTGCATAGGCATGGCCGCGTATTAAGGCCCCGTATCAGGGTGCGCGGCGGGGTATTCGCTTCACCGGCCCGCGCAGTCGGGTCGGCGACATCGCCGCCCTGGGGCGGCTGATCCACCCGGCGTCGGCGCGGCGCCCGGACTCTGCACCATTCCGTATGGACCGCGCCCGTTTTCGGCCGGCTTGATCGTCGCGGGGACGCGCGCGGTTCGCTGCGCCATGCCGGGGCCCGGGATCCGGATCCGCCGACATCGCGAGGCCTTGCGCCGTCGGTGACCCTGCAATCCGGGCTCGCCTGCGGCGCCCCGGAATGACGAGGCGGTCCACGCGGCCGGCGTTGGCCTGTCGATCGAGACGGCATCCGGCACCGGGACCCGCCGCGCGGGCCCCGGCGCCGTGCCGGTCGATCAGGCGGCGCGGGCTTCGCCGAGCGTCGGGTAGTCGGTGTAGCCCTGCGGCCCCTGGCTGTACCAGGTCGCGGCCTCGTCCTTGGCGAGCGGGGCGCCCTTGGCGATACGCTCGACCAGGTCCGGGTTGGCGATGTAGGTCCGGCCGAACGCGATCGCGTCGGCGTCGCCCGCGTCCAGCACCTTCTGGCCGCTGACCCCGTCGTAATCGGCGTTGAGGATCATCGGGTTGCGGAACACCTTGCGCATCGCCGGGGCGATCGGCGGGTGGTCGGCCTTGCCGAAGGTCCCGTCCGGGCCGGGCTCACGCATCTCCAGGAAGGCGATGCCGCTGTCGGCGAGCGCCTGGGCGGCGGCCACGAACAGGGGCTCCGGGTTCGAATCGTTGGTGCCCTGGATCGCGCCGTTGGGCGACAGGCGCACCCCGGTGCGCTCCGGCCCGGCGACGCCCGCGACCGCGTCGGTCACCTCGCGCAGCAGCCGCACGCGGTTGGCGATCGTGCCGCCGTACGCGTCGGTGCGGTGGTTGCTGCCGTCGCGCAGGAACTCGTCGATCAGGTAGCCGTTCGCGGCGTGGATCTGCACCCCGTCGAAGCCGGCCGCCAGGGCGTTGGCGGTGGCGCGCTCGTAATCGGCCAGCAGACGCGGGATCTCGGAGACCTCCAGCGCGCGCGGCTCGGCGTAGGGCTTCTTGCCGGAATAGGTGTGCGCTTGGTCCGGGGCCACGATGGGCGAGGCCGAGACCGGCTTCTCGCCGCCGAGGAAGTCCGGATGGACCAGCCGGCCCATGTGCCAGATCTGGCAGACGATCTTGCCGCCGCGGTCGTGCACGGCCTTCACGATCGGCCGCCAGGCATCGACCTGCGCGTCGGACCAGATCCCCGGCGCGAACGGCCAGCCCAGGCCCTCCTGGGAGATGCCGGTGGCCTCCGTGAGGATCAGCCCGGCGCCGGCGCGCTGGGTGTAATACTCGGCCATGATCGGGGTCGGCACGTGCTCGCGGGTGGCGCGGCCGCGGGTGAGCGGGGCCATGAAGATCCGGTTCTTCGCCTCGATGGCGCCGATGCGGATCGGGTCGTGCAGGGACGGCATGGATACCTCGTGCTGGTGCGGCGACGCCGCGTCCGAAACTCAAACGCCGAGGTGGCGTCGCGGCGCGGTGATGCCAGGGTGCAGCGCAGCATGGGGGCTCGGTCCGTGCGCGAGCGCACGTCCCAGGGGGGTGGAATCATCCCGGTTTTCTTTGGATTTGGGGGTGGAACGACTCCAAGGGTCGGTCGGCGCAGCCGATCGTAGGGAGCCAAATGCATCGCTCGGCACTGAAAAGAAGTGCGCCCATCTCAGTATAGCGCACGCGGCAATTGACGCTCAAGACAGTCTATAAGCAGACAAAGGCGCGGCCCCTAAGAGCCACGCCTTTCAAAAATTTTGGTTTAGACTCTCAAGGTGCCATGGCAATCCCATGGGCTCGCGACACCATTGCGCCGCCACCAAGCGAGTAGGCTTGTTATAAGGCGAGACTCAGACCATCACAAGTGCTGATGCCTATCTCGAAGCGCCATGTCCCGACTCGCGAACTGCTCGGAGCGTACCTGACGTTCACGCCTCGCTCGCATGAGGTCGACTTGCTCGACAAGGACATGCGGACGCTGAACCCAACGCTGCTCCGGGACGCGATTCGCGAGGCCACGGAAATACGCAAGCTCCGGTTGGTACCACCTGACGCACAGCGATCCCTGGTGCATCAGATCTACACCCGGAAGATCAAGGAATTCTCCGCGATCTACCCATTCCTGTTCGCGGTGGAGAACGGCCTCAGGTCGGCCCTGGCAGAGCAGTCAGCGATCAAGTTCAACGGCGTGCATTGGTGGACCTTGATCCGGGATGCCCGGGCACGCGGCCAGACGGCTCAAGCCCTCCCAACCATTTGGACGATCCCCGTGAGCGTTGCCTTCTTAAAGGCGGTCTGGCGGGCATTCGATACCATTGCCAATCCGCTCCACGTGCAGAGCGTCTCCGGACCGGGTCGCACCGATGAGTTTTTCTACACCCTCAACCTCGGCGACCTGTGGAACATCCTCAGTGCAGACTGGTCGATGACACGCGGAATGTTCTGCTCGGACGCAGAACTCGGCTTCAAGCTCGGCAGAAAGATGTTCGAGGATACGATGCGGGTCATCAAGGAAGCTCGCAACGAACTCTATCATAGCAATCCGATCAAAGACCGCACGAAGGTCGTCGGGGCCTGCGAACGCATCCTGAACGGTCTCAATGTCCATCTCGGTGACTACGACACGGATTTAGCTACGATCCGCCATGTACGGGTGCCGCCGACTGTGCCCCGGAGTCCGCGACACGTCATTCCACCGCGTTGAGTTGTTCGCGAGGGCACACTTGAAGGCACCCTCCAGGGCTCGCGCGCCAGGCTGGAGCCCTCCTTCGAGGCCTCCGCTTCGCTCCGTCGCCTCAGGATGGGGTGAGGGATTGGGATGGCCGCTGAGGCGTTATCGCTGCCCCACCGTCATTGCGAGCGCAGCGAAGCAACCCAGGTACACGCGACCTTCACGGGTGGCGCGCTGAGCGCCGAGTCCGGCGCGGATCCGCGCCGGACTCGGCGCTCAATAATGCGCCAGCACCGCCAGCAGCAGCAGGGCGATGATGTTGGTGATCTTGATCGCCGGGTTCACCGCGGGGCCGGCCGTGTCCTTGTAGGGGTCGCCGACCGTGTCGCCGGTCACCGCGGCCTTGTGGGCGTTGGAGCCCTTGCCGCCGTGGTGGCCGTCCTCGATGTACTTCTTGGCGTTGTCCCAGGCGCCGCCACCCGAAGTCATCGAGATCGCGACGTAGAGGCCGGTGAGGATCACGCCGAGGAGGCTCGCCCCCACCGTGGCGAAGGCCTGGCTCTTGCCCGCGATCGCCTGGATCACGAAGAACAGCACGATCGGCGACAGCACCGGGAGCAGCGACGGGACGATCATCTCCTTGATCGCCGCCCGGGTCAGCATGTCGACCGCCCGGCCGTAATCCGGCCGGTCGGTGCCCTGCATGATCCCGGGCTTCTCCCGGAACTGGCGCCGGACCTCCTCGACCACAGCGCTCGCCGCCCGGCCGACCGCCGTCATGGCGATGCCGGCGAACAGGAACGGGATCAGGCCGCCGAGCAGCAGCCCGACCACCACGTACGGGTTGGACAGGGAGAAATCGACGCTGACGCCCTGGAAGAACCGGTACTGCGTCGGGCTGGCATTCGCGATGAAGTAGTTCAGGTCGGACGTATAGGCGGCAAACAGAACCAGGGCGCCGAGGCCGGCCGAGCCGATCGCGTAGCCCTTGGTGACCGCCTTCGTGGTGTTGCCGACCGCGTCCAGCGCGTCCGTGGACTTGCGCACGTCCGGCGGTAGCCCGGCCATCTCGGCGATGCCGCCGGCATTATCGGTGACCGGCCCGAACGCGTCGAGCGCCACGATGAAGCCC
The DNA here is from genome assembly GCF_008039945.1 of Methylobacterium sp. WL64. NCBI lineage: Bacteria > Pseudomonadati > Pseudomonadota > Alphaproteobacteria > Hyphomicrobiales > Methylobacteriaceae > Methylobacterium > Methylobacterium sp. WL64. The sequence goes on along the minus strand of NZ_VRVA01000053.1, from coordinate 11,927 downwards.
GCGAGCGCCAGCATCGCGGTGACCGCGATGGCGATGCCGAACAGGCCGGCCAGGGCGTGGGTCGCGATGATGCCGGCCACGATCACGATGGCCGGCAGCGCGGTCGATTCGAGCGAGATCGCGAGGCCCTGGATCACGTTGGTGCCGTGGCCGGTCACCGAGGCGTCCGCGATGGACTTCACCGGGCGGTAGTTGGTGCCGGTGTAGTATTCGGTGATCACCACGATCAGCGCCGTGATGGCGAGCCCGATCACCGCGCAGCCGAACAGGCCGCCCGACGTGAAGGTCACGCCCGTGGAGGTGGTGAACGCCGTCGAGAAGCCGCCCAGCAGGGTCAGGTTGACGATCGCGATCGCCACCACGGAGAGCACGCCCGCGGTGATCAGGCCCTTGTACAGGGCCCCCATGATCGACTGGTTGGCGGACAGCCGCACCGCGTAGGTGCCGGCGATCGAGGTGACGATGCAGGCCGCCCCGATGGCCAGCGGATAGAGCATCATCGGTTCGAGCACCGCCCGGCCGCTGCCGGTGGGCCCGGAGAAGAAGATCGCGGCCAGCACCATGGTGGCCACGATGGTCACCGCGTAGGTCTCGAACAGGTCGGCCGCCATGCCGGCGCAGTCGCCGACGTTGTCGCCGACGTTGTCCGCGATGGTGGCCGGGTTGCGGGGGTCGTCCTCCGGGATCCCGGCCTCGACCTTGCCGACGAGGTCGCCGCCGACGTCGGCGCCCTTGGTGAAGATGCCGCCGCCGAGCCGGGCGAAGATCGAGATCAGCGAGGCGCCGAAGCCGAGCGCCACCAGCGCGTCGATCACCTCGCGGCTCGACGGGTCGAGCCCGGCGCCGCGGGTGAGGTAGAGGTAGTAGAGGGCCACCCCCAGCAGGGCGAGGCCGGCGACCAGCATGCCGGTCACCGCCCCGGACTTGAACGCCATGTCGAGGCCCGCCCCCAGCGAGGTCGAGGAGGCCTGGGCGGTGCGCACATTGGCCCGCACCGACACGTTCATGCCGATGAAGCCGGCGGCCCCCGACAGGACCGCGCCGATCAGGAAGCCGACCGCCACCTTGATCCCGAGGAACACCGCCAGCAGCACGAACAGCACCAATCCAACCACGCCGATGGTGAGGTATTGCCGCTTCAGGTAGGCCTGCGCGCCCTCCGCGATGGCGGCGGCGATCTCCTGCATGCGCTGGGTGCCGGCGTCCCGCCGCATCACGTCGAGGATCGTGACGATGCCGTAGGCGACGGCACAGAGCCCGCCCACGATGATCAAAGCCAAGGGGATCATGCTCTACCGTCCTTGTTCTTATCGTGCCTGGCGGGGGCTTGTGATCGGTGTCGCGCTTGGCCGTCGCAGGACGACCATGGGACGTTGTGCGCGAATCAGTGCATTCCTTCCCAGTCGGTAAGTCTTAGCGCGTCCGCCGTCGAAGTGCAGACCGGTTCGGCGACAGTGAGCCGTCTCAGCAAAGGATTAAGAGTCGGCCCGAGCATGGCGTGATCGGGCGGAGTCTAGTTGCCAAACTTCGCCGGTGAGCGCAAACGCCGCGTTTTCCGGCTTGGGCACTGCATCATGCCGATGCTGCATTGCGTCATGCCAGGATGCGGACCCAGACCGCGAAGGCTCTTCGCAGCGAAGCGGCGTCCGAGGTGTCGGTTCGTCGAAGTCTGGACCGATCCGACCGCCCCCGCGCCGCCCCGGCCGCCGAATTCTTCGCGGCTACGCAGGGCCTTAACCCGCGGTTAACCATACGGATCTCTACTTCCGGTTGTATAACGGATGGGGCTGAACATGAGCAGCGACCAGGTCGCCAAGCTGGCGGCGACGATCGAGGTGTTGACCGGGGCGGTGCACTTTTTGATCGCCGAGCGGGTCTCGGCCCAACCCGAGGCGGTCCAGGGCGACCTCCTGCACATCCTGCAGCGCGCCTTCTCGACGCCGCCCCGCCCGGAGGAGGCGCTCACCGGCCGCGCCGCGCTGACCAGCGGCGACCTGGCCCTGTGGATGCCGATCGTGGCGGCCGGGATGATGGACGAGGTCCGCCGCCAGATCGGGCGCCAGCCCGAGGGGGTGACCCACATCGTCCTCGGCCGGACCAATCCGGGCCCCGCCTCAGAAGTGGCTGAACGCCCCAGCCGCGAACACGCGCGCAGCGCCATCGCCCATTTCGAAGCGGGGCGGGCCGTCGCCTGAAGTGACGGTCCCGATGGCGGTGAGCGGGACCCCGGCTTCCGCCGCCTCGGCCCGGAGCGCGTCGAGGTCCTCGGGGGCTACGGTGCAGAGAATTTCGTAATCATCGCCGCCGGTTAGGACCGGGTCGATCAGGCCCGGCTCGGCGGCGCTCGCCCGGGCCGCGGCCTCCGACAGCGGCACGGATCCAACCGCGATCCGGGCGCTGCGGCCCGCGCCCAGCATCTTGGCGAGGTCGCCGGCGAGCCCGTCCGACACATCCATCGCGGCCGAGGCGTGGCGGCGGATCGCGGTCGCCAGGGCGAGGCGCGGGCGCGGGTGCAGGTACCGGTCGGCCAGCACCGCCAGCAGCGCCGGGTCGAGGGCCGCCGCCCAGGCGGCGTCCGGCTCCAGGCGCAGCCGCAGGCCGAGCGCCGCATCGCCGATCGTGCCGCTGACGCAGATCCGGTCGCCGACCCGGGCGGTGCCGCGCCGGACGATGCCGCCGGACGGCACCTCGCCGAACAGCGTCACCCCGATCAGCGCCGGCCCGCCGGAACGCACCGTGTCGCCGCCGAGCAGCGGGCAGCCGACCTCGGCCGCCGCCGCCCCGAGTCCACCGGAGAAGCCGGCGAGCCACGCCTCCGTCCAGTCGTCCGGAAGTGCCAGGGTCAGCAGGAAGCCACGCGGCACCGCCCCCTTGGCCGCGATGTCGGACAGGTTCACCCCGAGCGCCTTGCGGGCGATCGAGGCCGGGGGATCGTCGGGAAAGTAGTGGATCCCGGCCACCACCGCGTCGGCGGTGACGACGAGATCATGCCCGGGGGTGGGCGTCAGGGTCGCGGCATCGTCCCGGAGCCCGTCCGCTCCCGGCCCGGCCAGCGGGGCGAAGTAGCGGGCGATCAGCCCCTCCTCGGAGGCGCGGCCCGGCCCGGACACGGCTCAGGCCTTCTTGGCGGGCGGCTTTCCGGAGCCCGGCTTGCCGCCCCCCTTGTTGCTCCCCCCCTTGTTGCTGCCGCCCTTGGGCGCGCTCATCTCACCCGGCCGGACCTCCCGGGCGACCCGGTCGAGGACGGCGTTGACGAGGCCGGGCTCGTCGGCGGTGTAGAAGCTGTGGGCCACGTCGACATATTCGGAGATCGCCGCCGGCGCCGGCACGTCGGGCCGGAACAGCAGCTCGTAGGCGCCCGCCCGCAGGATCGCCCGCAGCACGATCTCGATGCGCCGGAGCGGCCAGCCCTGGGCCAAAGCCTGGTCGAGCTTCTGGTCGATCGCCCGCTGCTCCTCGACCGTGCCGCGCAGCAGGTCACGGAAGAAGGCGGTCTCGGCCTTGGGATGCATGATCCCGTCGACCTCCTGGCCGATCCAGAAGGCCTCGAACTCGGCGAGCGCGTCGAGGACGCCCTTGCCGGAGATGTCCATCTCGTAGAGCGCCTGCACCACGGACAGGCGCGCGCCGCTGCGCGGGCTGATAGCCCGGGCCGTCTCGTGAGCCGTCTCGTGAGCCGTCTCGTGAGCCGTCTCCTGGGCACCGCCTCCGGCGCCATCCTGGGCGGTGTCGTCCGGCCTGGTCTCGGTCGTCGCGGTCATGTCGGTTCTCGTTATCGCGGGCGCGCCGCCTCGGCTGCGCGCTTGAGGGCGAGCACCCCGAGCGCCGCCTCGGCCGCGCCGCCGCCCTTGTTCATCTCGGCGACCCGGGCCCGTTCCAGCGCCTGCGCCTCTGTCTCGACCGTGAGGATGCCGTTGCCGAGCGGCAGCCGGCGCTGGACCGAGAGGTCCATCAGGGCGCGGGCACTCTCGCCGGCCACGATGTCGTAATGCCCGGTCTCACCGCGGATCACGCAGCCGAGCGCCACCACGGCGTCGTAGTCATCCGCCAGGATCGCCACCGCGGCGGGGATTTCGAGGGCGCCCGGCACCGTGACCACGGTGGCGTGCGCGGCGAACGCCTCGATCACCGCGAGGGCGCCGGCCAGCAGCTCGTCGGCGAGCGCCTCGTAGTAGCGGGCCTCGACGACGAGGATCCGGGCGCCGGCAAGGGCCGGATCCGCGGGCATCGGCGCCGTGGCGGCGCGGTTATGGGCGACCATGGCTGAGTCCGGTCGGTTTTTCGGGGGTTGGCGAGGGCGCCGCGCTTCGGGCGCCCTCGGGATAGAGGGACGGTTAGACCGAAGCGGCCGGCGCGACAAGCACCGCGGTACGCTACCGCACCAGCGGCGGCAGCGGCGGCGCGCCCGCCTCCGGGAGTGCCGTGCGGGCCACGTTCATGGTCATGGCCAGCAGCGCGTAGTAGCCGTTGATTCCCGTGAGATCGATCGCGCCCTGCTCGCCGAAGCGCGCCACCACGGACGCGTAGGTCGCATCGCTCACCGCACGGTTGTGCTGCAGCTCGGTCGAGAAGGCGTACGCCAGCGCCTCGTCGTCACTCATGGTCTCGGGGCGGCGGCCCTCTACCAGGGCCTGTGCGGTCTCCGGTGCGACCCCGGCCTTGAGCGCGATCGGGTGGTGGATCTGCCACTCGACCTGCTGGCTCCACAGCCGGGCGACGATCAGGATGACGAACTCGCTGATCCGCAGCGGGAGGGCGCTGCCGTAGCGCAGGTAAAGCCCCATGCGGCTGGCGCATAGCATCAGTTCGGGGCTTCGCAGCAGCGGCACGAACGGCCCGAAGACCGGGACCCCGCGCTCGGCGCGGAACACCTCGGCAGCTGCGGCCTGCACGTCCGAGAACTGGTCGGCGGGGATCTCCGGCAAGCGGTCCGTACCCGTCATGGCTTCCTGCCCTCACTAGCACCGTGCGCGCGGCACGCGCTCTGGATTTCCGGCCCCCGTGAGCCTAGACCGTTCAGGCTCACCGGCACGACGAGCGCCCGGGCCGGACGCGATCCGAACACACGCCAGCGAGGCTTACGGCTTTGGCCCTCCCCGTCAACGAACGCCGGCGCATCATGCTGCTCACGGGCGCGAGCCGGGGCATCGGACACGCCACCGTCAAGCGCTTCTCGGCGGCCGGCTGGCGGGTGATCACCTGCTCGCGCCACGCGTTCCCCGAGAACTGCCCCTGGGAGATGGGTCCCGAGGACCACCTCCAGGTCGATCTGGCGGACGCCCAGGACACGATGCGGGCCATCGAGGAGGTCCGGGGACGGCTCGATGCCGAGGGCGGCGTGCTGCACGCGCTCGTCAACAATGCCGGCATCTCGCCGAAGGGCCCCGCGGGCGAGCGCCTGGGGGCGCTGGCCACCGAGTTCGACGGGTGGCAGCGGGTGTTCCAGGTCAACGTCTTCGCCACGATCCTGCTGGCCCGCGGCCTGCGCGACGAACTCGCCCGGGCCCGGGGCTCGATCGTCAACGTGACCTCGATCGCGGGCTCCCGGGTCCACCCGTTCGCGGGTGCCGCCTACGGCACCTCCAAGGCCGCCCTCGCCGGCCTGACCCGCGAGATGGCCGCCGATTTCGGGCCCCTCGGGGTGCGGGTCAACGCGATCTCGCCGGGCGAGATCGACACCTCGATCCTGTCGCCCGGAACGGAGAAGCTCGTCGAGCAGATCCCGCAGCGGCGGCTCGGCACCCCCGACGAGGTCGCAAAGGCGATCTACTTCCTGTGCACCGACGCCTCGTCCTACGTGAACGGGGCCGAGCTGCACATCAACGGCGGCCAGCACGTTTGACCCGCCGCTCCGGGCGGCGGACATGACCGCCATGCGCTATTTCCCGCCCCGGCAACGCCGGATCGTCGCGGCCCTCATGGGATTGGTCCTGTGCGCGGCGCCGCTCGCCGCCGCCCGCGCCGAGCCACCCGGCCTCCGGATCCTGGACCTGCCGTTCAAGGTGAGGGCGCTGCGCGGGCCGCGCAGCGAGGTCGCGATCTCGGTGGCGACCTCCGGCCTGCTGCCGATCGCCGGTGCGAAGACGAGCCAGCCGGCCGGCGACGAGGAGAGCGCCCCGATCGCCGTGGTCTGGGGCGACGACGGCGGTGCCGTGCTCGGCCTCGCGGACGGCACCGTCACGGCGCGGCCGATCAGCCGTGAGGCGGTCGAGGGGCTGACCGCCGCCGAGACGCCGCGGGGCGCCCTGCCGGGTTCGCGCCGGGTCCTGGCCGGGCCCCTGAGCGCCTACCTGACCGGCCGTACCCGGGCCGCAGATGGCGGCGAGGCCGCCGCCGTCCTGACGATCCGCGAACGCCAGCCGATGGCCGTCAGCACCGATCCGAAGCCGGTCCCGGTCGCCACCGTCACGGTACCGGCGGGGGGCGACGCGGCGTTCGCGCCGCTCCGGCCGCGCCTGCTGCGCCTCGCCGGCCGCCCGGCCCTCCTGGCCGCGACCCTCTCGGGACTGGATTCGGGCGGCCTCGTGCTGATCGGCCGCCCCGACGGTGCTGAGGCCTGGAGCGTCACGGCCCGCACCCCGGTGCAGCCCGGCCCGCCCCTGAAGATCGCCGGCATCGCGGATTTCGCGGGTTCCGGCATCGTGCAGGCCGCCACGGTCAGCGCACGGGGCCTGCTGCAGCTCTGGACCCTGCAGACGGGCCGGATCGAGGCCGCTGGCGAGGTCCCGGGCTACGCGGCGGGCGAGGGAGATGCGGACCTCGCCGTCACGGCCCCGGCCGCAGGCCCACCCGAGCTCGCGGTGCCGGTGGCCGGACGGCCGGAGATCGCCCTCGTTCAGGCGAAGGGTGTGCTGCACGAGCGCCTGCGCATCCCGTTGCCGGCACCGGCCACGATCGGCATCGTGGCACTCGGCGAAGGCGCCGCGACGCGGCTGGTGGTCGGCCTCGCCGACGGGCGGGTCGCAATCGTCGCCCCCGACGGAGGCAAGCCGTGACGGCGGGCGAAGCCGATGGCGGCGGGCGCCTGTTCCCGACCCGGCCCTTCGTGGGCGCGTCGATCGCGGTGATCCGCGGCGATCGCGTCCTGCTGGCGGCCCGGGCGAACGAGCCGATGCGAGGCGTGTGGACCCTGCCGGGCGGCCTGGTCGAGGCCGGCGAGGCCCTCGCCGAGGCGGCCCTGCGCGAATTGTCCGAGGAGGTCGGCCTGGCGGCCGAGGTGGTCGGCGTGCTCTCACCCACCGAGATCATCGTCCGGGACGAGGCCGGCCGCGCCCGGCACCACTACGTCGTCCACCCGCACGCAGCCCTTTGGTGCGGCGGCGAGCCCGTGGCGGGCCCGGAGGCCCTCGGGGTCCGGTGGGCGACGCTCGCCGAGATCGCCGGCCTGGCGACGACGCCGGGCCTGATCGGGACCCTTCAGGAGGCGTTCGACCGGGTCGGCGACAGAGGAGAGGCGCGCCCGTGAGGCTTCCGGTCATCCTCTGCCTCGCCGTGGCGCTCGCAGGGCCGGCCCTGGCGCAGCAGCGCGGCAGCCGTGCGGCGCCAGTCAAGGAGGCGCCCAAGGAAGCGTCCCCACCGGCGGACGTGCCCGCTCCCTACGACCGCGACCTGATGCGGATGTCCGAGATCATCGGGGCGCTGGCCTTCCTGCGCGGCCTCTGCGTGGCACCCGACGCCGGGGAATGGCCGGCCCGCATGAAGGCGCTGATCGAGTCCGAAGGCGTGACGCCGGCCCGGCGTGATCGACTGGCCGGCGCTTACAATCGCGGCTATCGCGGCTACGCGTTGACCTACCGGGTCTGCACCCCGGCCGCGCACGAGGCGGCCGCCCGCTACGTCACGGAGGGTGACAGGCTGTCGCACGCCTTGGCTGGGCGATTCGGTGGGTGATGCAGAGGCATCACAGGCGGGATGCATCCCCCGAAAGGATCAACTTCGAGCGTCCGCGTTAACCGATCTGAAATTCTCGGCTGGCCGAGCCGCGGGGAGCCACCTATCATTCGTTGGTCCGCCGGGTCCCGTGCCCGGCGCAACGGAAGTACCGGGTCCATGCAGCACATCTCTCAGACCGCCCCCATCGAGGTCGATGTCGAGGAGAAGCGCGTCGCGCTGAGTTATGTCTCGGAGGCGTTCGCGGAAGGCTGTCTCGACGGGCTCGACGGCGACTGCATGGCTCAGGCCGCCCTGTTCGCGGCCTTCCAGGAACTCGTGATGACCTACGGCGAGGAAGCCACCGCCCGCTACGCCGAGGGCTTTCCCGAGCGCATCCGCGGGGGTGCTTTCACCACGACCCTCCAGCATTGACGAGGCGGCCGCGGAGCCCGGACGGTTGAGGCACGGGTGCGCAGCGACTACCTCCCGGCCCTGCACTCCGGAATTCCGGATTGCCCCTGTCGCGTGAGGATCTGACTGCCATGCCCGTCGCCCTGCTGCCGGACCGCGCCCTCGTCACCGTCACAGGGCCTGAATCTACCGCACTGCTGCAGGGCGTGCTGACCTGCAACGTCGAGACCCTGCAGGCCGGAGAGGCCCGCCTCGGCGCCCTCCTGGCGCCCCAGGGCAAGATTCTGTTCGACTTCCTGATCTCGCGGATCCCGGACGGTTTCCGGCTCGACACGGCGATCGACCGGGCGGCCGACTTGGCCAAACGCCTCACGCTTTACCGGCTGCGCGCGCAGGTGGCGATCGCGGTCGACCCAACCGTGGCGGTGGCGGCGGCCTGGGCCGGGGCCTCGCCGGCGGCCGAGTCGGACACCGTGGCGGATGCCCGCCATGTGGATCTCGGCGCCCGGATCTACGCCGGCGAAGGTGCCTTCTCGGCCGACGCGTCGGAGGCGGAATACCACCGGCGCCGCATCGGCCTCGCCGTGCCCGAGGGCGGACGCGATTACGTCTACGGTGATGCGTTCCCCCATGAGGCGCTGTTGGACCAGCTCGGCGGCGTGGACTTCAAGAAGGGCTGCTACGTGGGCCAGGAGGTGGTTTCACGCATGCAGCACCGGGGCACCGCCCGCACCCGGATCCTGGCGGCTCGCTATACGGGCGAGGCCCCTCCCCCCGGCACCGAAATCACCGCCGGTGGCAAGGGACTGGGTACCACCGGCAGTACCGCGGGCGAGCACGGCCTCGCGCTGGTGCGGCTCGACCGCCTGGCCGACGCCCTCGCGGCCGGTGCAACCCCTCTCGCCGGCGATCGTCCGGTGACGTTCGAGAAGCCGGCCTATGCGACGTTCTCGATGCCTGAGGCCTCTGCATCGCCGGCCGCCTGATCGCTGATCGCAGCGTAACGTGACGTGTTTGGCGTGGCGATAGCGTTCCGCTCCTGTTCTCGCTAAACCACCGGGATGCCCGAGACCGGCCTGATCGACCATCCCGACGGTTGCCCCCGCTGCTGGTGGGCCGGCCACGACCCGCTCTACGTCGCCTATCACGACACCGAATGGGGCGTGCCCGAGCGCGACGGGCAGGCGCTCTACGAGAAGCTGATCCTCGACGGCTTCCAGGCGGGCCTGTCCTGGATCACGATCCTGCGCCGCCGCGAGGGCTTCCGCGACGCGTTCTCCGGCTTCGACCCGGAGGCCATCGCCCGCTACACCGAGGCCGACGTGGCGCGGCTGATGGCCGACGCCCGCATCATCCGGAACCGCGCGAAGATCGTCGGTACGATCGCCGGGGCCCGGGCCTGGCTGCGGATCGAAGAGAGCGGTCCGGGCTTCGCACCGTTCCTGTGGGACTTCGTGGACGGCCGACCGATCCAGGGGAGCGCCCGGAGCCGCACCGAGATCCAGACCGAGACGCCGGTCTCCCGGGCGATCGGCAAGGCCCTCAAGGCGGAGGGCTTTTCGTTTTGTGGACCGACCATCGTGCATGCCTTCATGCAGGCGGTCGGCATGGTGAACGACCATCTTGTCGGCTGCCACCGCCACGGGCCCTGCGCCGCGCTGGGCCAGCCGGCATGAGCGACCCGGCACCCCGGGCCTGGCAGCGGATGCTGTCCGGCCGCCGCCTCGACCTCCTCGATCCCGCGCCGCGGGACATCGAGATCGCCGACATCGCCCACGGGCTCGCCCGGGTGGCACGCTGGAATGGCCAGACCCGGGGGCCGCACGTCTTCTCGGTCGCCCAGCACAGCCTGCTGGTGGAGGCGGTCGGCCGCCACATCGCCCCGGGCTGCACCGATCGGGACGGGCTTGAGCTACTGCTGCACGACGCCCCGGAATATGTCGTCGGCGACATCATCTCCCCGCTCAAGGCGGCGATCGGCGACGCCTATCGCGGGGTCGAATTGCGCCTGCTCGCGGCCGTGCGCCGCCGGTTCGGCCTCGCGGCTCCCGTGCCCGCCATCGGACGGCTGGTAAAGCGGGCCGACCGGATCGCGGCCCATATCGAGGCCGTCGAACTCGCCGGCTTCGCCCTGGATGAGGCCGAGCGCTATTTCGGGCGCGCCCCGGACCTGCCGGCGGGTGTCCTCGCGCTCGCCGAACCGTGGCCGACCGCGCAGGCGCAGGCGCGGTTCCTCGACCGCTTTCATACCCTGGCGGAAGATTCCGGGGCCCCAACTCCCGATCCGGAATGAGGCGCCATGCCGAGGCTGCGGACCGCCGCCGCGTCGCCCTCGATCCGTCACGATCACGCGTCAGGTGCCCGCCATCATGCCAACCCTTCACGTCTGTCCGCTCTCGCGCCTGCCCGAGACCGTCGCCGCCACCAGGGCGAGCCACGTGCTCACGCTCGTCAACGTCGGCACGCCGCTCGAGCGCCCGGCGCTGATCGATGCGGAGAACCACTCCGTCATCGGGGTCAGCGACATCGCCGAGCCCCGGGATGGACACGTCTTGCCGGCCGACGAGCACGTGGCCGGCATCCTGGCCTTCGCCCGAGCCTGGCCCCGGGACAAGCCGCTGGTGATCCACTGCTATGCCGGGATCAGCCGGTCCACCGCGGCCGCCTACATCGCGGCCTGCGCGCTGGCACCGGACCGCGACGAGGGTGACATCGCCGACGCCTTGCGCGCGGCATCCCCGTCCGCGACGCCCAATCCGCTGTTCGTGGCGATCGCGGACCGGATGCTCGACCGTGACGGCCGGATGATCGCGGCGGTCGCGCGGATCGGCCGCGGCGCCGAGGCGTTCGAGGGGATGCCGTTCTGCCTGACGCTGACGTGACAGCCGGGCGGATAACCTCCGGTTGTCGGCGCCCCCGCCGCCGCGCACGACCGTCCGGTAGGCGTTCCACGCCGGGTTCGCTAAGGGGCGCCCCAAGGCGCGGAGAGTGTGGCGCAAACGCCGCCGCATGCTGCCAAAACGCGGCCTATCCGGCCGGCCTCGCCCTCGCGTGGGTTGTGGCCGCACCGGCTGCCGCCTTAGAACCGACCCAAAGGATGTGTGTGGGATGAACGCGAGCAGACCCGAGGTGGCCCCGGCCGCCGGCGACCTGCCCTTCGAGAAGGCGCTGGAGCAACTCGAAGAGATCGTGCGCAGGCTCGAGCGGGGTGATGTCCCGCTGGACGAGTCGGTGGCGATCTACGAGCGCGGCGAGGTGCTGAAGAAGCACTGCGAGGCGCTGCTGAAGCGGGCCGAGGCGCGGATCCAGAGGATCACTCTCGGCGCCGACGGGCGGCCCGAGGGCGTGGCGCCGCTCGATATATCCTGAGGCTCGGCGGTCAGACCGATCCCGTCCGATAGAGGTTGATGCCGTGGCGATTTCCCCCGAGCTGAGCGCACTTCTCGACCGTATCCCGGAGCCTGCGGCGCTCCGGCAGCTTCCCGAATCCGAGTTGCAGGCGGTGGCGGACGCGGTACGGGCCGAGATGATCGACGCGGTGTCGATCACCGGCGGCCATCTCGGCTCCGGGCTGGGCGTGGTCGAGCTCACGGTCGCCCTGCACCACGTGTTCGACACGCCCGACGACCGCATCGTCTGGGACG
>NZ_VRVA01000052.1:0-37862 GCF_008039945.1 Methylobacterium sp. WL64 | reverse complement strand
CCCGCCGACCCAGACACAGCCGGCCCAGTCCCCGCCCCAGGCCGAGGCGGCCGCCGGCCCGTCCCAGACCTCCGCGCTCTCCTCCGACCGCGACCTCATCGATCGCTGGGAAGCCTCGACGCGCGGCTCGCGCCAGATCTGGTCGGCCCTGGACGCCGTCTGGAATGAGATCACCGGCACGGTGCGATCCCTGCGCCAGACGGTGACGGCGCAGATGCGAACGGACGATGCGGTCGAGGTCCCGGCCACGGCCTCGCTGCTGATCGCCGAGGGGCCGCCGGTCCAGTCGAGCAACACCGTGATCGTCACGGCGCCGAACGCGTCGCTGCTGAAGGCATCCGTTTCCTGCCTCGTCGATCCCGTGGTCTGGGCCCGGCTGGGCGGCAGCGCCGCCTTTCTCGATGCCTCGACCGGCGCGCTCGTGACGTCCCGGCCCGAGCGGATCGAGATCGTCGAGACGCAGCCGCGCTCCCTGGCGAACCTGCGCCTCGTCTCCGCGGCCTGGCTGTCGATCAACCCGGAATATTACGTCGGCATGACCCTCGCCATGGCCCTCTGCCTCGGCCTCGCCACCACGAGTCTCGTGCGCAACGTCGGTAGGAAGAATTCATGAGCCGCCGCGACCGCTCCCCGCTCGCCGCGGCGATCCTCGTCGCGGCAATCCTGCCCGCCTCGGCCCAGGAGCAGCCGGTGGTCCCGCCGAGCACCGCGCAACCGGGCGCGCAGCCCGCTCAGGCTTCCCGCCCGGCGAATTCGGGACTCGCCGGCAAGCTCGGCAACGATGCCGCCTGGCGTGCCTACCGCACCCGGTTCATCACCGATCAGGGCCGTGTGGTCGACACCGCCAACGGCCAGATCAGCCACAGCGAAGGCCAGGGCTACGGCATGCTGCTCGCCGTGGCGGCGGGCGACCGGGTGACGTTCGAGCGGATCTGGGGCTGGACCCGCGCCAACCTAATGGTCCGCGGCGACGAGCTGCTGGCGTGGCGCTGGTCTCCGGACAAGAGGCCGGCGGTGGCCGACATGAACAACGCCACCGACGGCGACATCCTCGTCGCCTGGGCCCTGACCGAGGCGGCCGAGGCCTGGAACGAGCCGAGCTACCGCACCGCCGCTCGGCGGATCGCCATCGAGTTCGGGCGCAAGACCATCCTGTTCAAGGATCCGCACGGGGCGCTGCTGCTGCCTGCGGTCTCCGGCTTCTCCGCCCGGGAGCGGCCGGACGGGCCGCTCGTCAACCTGTCCTACTGGATCTTTCCCGCCTTCCCGCGCCTCGCCCTGGTAGCGCCGGAATACGATTGGGCGGCCCTGACGCGCAGCGGCCTCGCGCTGCTGCGCCAGTCCCGCTTCGGCCCCAGCAACCTGCCCACCGAGTGGATCTCCGCCAAGGACGCCCCGCATCCGGCCACGGGCTTTCCGCCGCTGTTCTCCTACAACGCCATCCGCATCCCGCTCTACCTCGCCTGGGCTGGGCTGGTGCGACCCGACGACCTCGCGCCGTTCCAGGCGCTGTGGTCGGGCGCCGACCGGGAGCGGCTGCCGATCGTCGATACCGGCGACGGGCGCAAGGTCGAATGGCTCACCGAGGCCGGCTATTTGGGGATCCCGGCGCTGGTGGCCTGCGCCCTCGACGGCACGCCCTTTCCCGAGGATGCGCGGGGCGATATCGGCAATCAGAACTACTATCCGGCGACCCTGAGCCTACTCGCCCTGACCGCGGCCCGCATGCGCTACCCGTCATGCCTGAAGTCCTGACCGGTCGTTCCCGGGCCCGCATGCGGCGGGCCGGTCCCTGCTTTCTGCTGGCGCTCGTTGCCGTGCCCGCCGCGGCGCAGAACGCCGTCCCTTCGGCCCGGCCCGAGCCCCGCATCATCTACGGCGACGGCCCGCGCGCGCCCGCGATCCTGGCCGACCCGGCCACGTCCCGCACCACCGACATGGTCGACGAGAGCGCCCTGCGCTACTACGCCGCCCAGAAGCAGACCGCCCGGATGAAGGCCGAGATCGCCCGGCTCAAGCGGCTCTATCCGGGCTGGAATGAGCCCCCGGATCTCAACGCCCTGCAGCCGAGCCCGCCCGAGGAGGCGGCCCTTTGGGACCTGTTCACCGCGGGGCGCTTCGACGATCTGCGCGCGGCGATCGCCGCCCGCCGCTCGATCGATCCCGCTTGGCAGCCCTCCGAGGAACTGGCGCGCAAGCTCCGCCGGGGCGAGTTCCGGTCGCGGATCACCGCGCTGACCGGCAAGGAATCCAGCGCGATCATCGATCTCTACCGGGCGGATCCCGGAGCCCTCGATCCCCTCGACGTCCAGAGCATCTGGATGGTCGCCGATGCCCTCGGCGATTCCGGTTCGGGTGACGAGGCGTTCGAACTGTACAAGTCGATCCTCGACGGCAACGCCGATTCCGGCGTGCGCCTCGCCACCATCCAGAAGACGATGGCGCACCTGCGCATGGCGCAGGCGGAACGCCTGATCGAGATGGGACACCGCGGCCCGAACGGGACCTCCGAGTTCGACGCGATCCGCCTCGACATCACCCGCGCGCGGATCGCCGCCTTCCTGCACGAGGAGAGTGCGGAATCCCCCACCCCGGCCGACCTCGCGGCCTTCCAGACCGTCGCCCGCAAGAGCGGCGATCCCAGCCAGACCAGCCTGCTCGGCTGGTACGCCTACAAGCGCCGGCAGTACCGGGAGGCGCTCGAATGGTTCAAGCAGGCGATCGCCCGGGGCGGCGACGCCATGGTCGCCCATGGGCTCGCCCTCACCCTGCGCCAGCTCGACATGCAGCGCGAGGCCGAGGAAGTCGCCTATGCATGGCGCGACCGGTTCGTGGGCAACGAGCTGCTCTACATCGACATCCTGGAGCAGAAGCTGACGCTGCCGCGCCCGCCCGCGATCGAGCCCGCGCGCATCGCCCGCTACGCCCAGGTCGTTACCGCGACCACCTCCGGCGAGGGCGCCCAGGGCCTCGCGTGGTACGCCTACAATTCCTGCCAGTTCGACACGGCCCTGGAATGGTTTCAGCGGGCCGTCGCCTGGATGCCGAGCGAGGGCACCGTGTTCGGCTACGCCCTGACGCTCCAGCGGCTGAAGCGGCAGCGTCCCTTTCTCGAGACGGTGAACCGCTACGACGGCCTCTTCCCCAAGGCGGTCGATCTGCTGTTCCAGGACGCGACCGCAGGGTCGCCGCTGCCCTGCGACCCCGCACCGCCCGTCGCCGCGGCCGCTCCCGGGCGTCACGCGGCCGCTCCGGGCAGGGCCGAGGTCGCCCCCCTCAACCGGGTGCCGCGGCCGGATCTCCCGAACGCCGCGGCCGATGCGAAGCCCATCGCGGTTCAGCGCAATGAGTTTCCCCTGGCGGTGTCGATGGAGAACGGCCTGCGCTACCCGCCGCCCGGGCTGGCGCGGATCCTGGCCGAGCCCGTTCCCGCCGGCACCTACGCGAGAGAGCCCACGGCCTCGGCGCCGCCCCTCGTGGCGCGGCGCGTGCCCGGCGCGGGGCCGATGCCCTATGAGCGCTTCGGCTACGCCCTGCTGCCGGATTATCGCGGGGGGGACAAGCCCGAACTCCTCTCGCCTCCTGCCCCGGGAACGTTGTGGCAAGACCAGCAGGCCGAGCGGGGGCGGCCCGAGAATTCCGAGGCG
This sequence comes from Methylobacterium sp. WL64, assembly GCF_008039945.1. Classification (NCBI taxonomy): domain Bacteria; kingdom Pseudomonadati; phylum Pseudomonadota; class Alphaproteobacteria; order Hyphomicrobiales; family Methylobacteriaceae; genus Methylobacterium; species Methylobacterium sp. WL64. The sequence continues at coordinate 34,215 of NZ_VRVA01000052.1, read as the reverse complement.
AAGCGGTTTCAGTTGCCCGCACGTTCGGCCTTCGACACGTCCGCCACGACCGAACGGACCGGCCCGTGAGGCGCATCGGAGTTCTTGCCGCCCGGATCGGCGCACGCATCGGCGTCATCCCGTGGCTCCTTGCGAGCGGCGCGGCCATCGCACAGCCGGCTCCCGTTCTGGTGATGCCAGGTGCCGGGACCGTCACGGCGGTGATCGAGACACGCGAACGCGACGGTTTTGACCAGCGCCTGCGCTATGCTGGCGGCGACGGCCGCAACCATGCCGAGCTTGCCCTGCGCAGGGAGACCGCCGATCTGCTCCTCGCCTTCCCGCCGCGGCTAGCCAAGCCCAGCGAGTTCGGGATCGCGGGGGAGATCGCCGTCCGGTTTCCGGGACAGGCGATGACCGTGCGGCCGCCGCTGCGGAACGCATACGGTCCGATCGGGATCGCCCTCGGCGTCGATTGCCTCTACGCGTGGCAATGGATCGATGGCGACCGCGGCGACAGCCCCTCCGGCGGCCAGCCGGCACTGTTTCAGGCCGAGCCGGTCGCGCGACGCCGGGCGATCTCCCTGAGGATCCGGATGTGCCGCACCGCTGAGGCCAGCCTCGGCGACCTCGTCCGTGCGGTGGAGGGCCTGCGGATCGCCCTGCCGGGAACGCGCCTCCTGCCGCCGGCCGCGCGTGTCCGATCCCAGAGAACCGCACCGAAGGCGGTCGCCCGTCGCCCTGGCAAGCCAGCCGCCGGCGAGGCGGAAAAGGCCGAGATCCCGCCGCCGCGGAAGCTGCCACCGCCGCAGCAGCCGGTCGCGGCGCCCGTCTCTCCGCCGATCGCGGCGCCCGTCGCGCCGCCGATCGCGGCGCCCGATCAGAAGCGCTACATCGTGCCGCCGAACCCGCAGGCGCCCGCTCCCCTGCTGCCGGAGGGCATTAACCAGCGCTACATCACGGATGGCGGCGGTCCCGGGACCGCACCCAAGCCGGTCCCGGGCCAGGCGCCCGGCGAGACCTTCTTCCGTGACCTTCCACCCGAAGCCTATCGGCCACCCTCGGTCCGATAGGCCGTCCTTCATCAGGCCTGAAGCCATCCTGCATGCGCGGGAAGAGCGGCACGATCTGAGCCGCCCAGGATCTCCTTAGGCTCGCTTCGTCTCATCTTGACTCGCCCTCGCGCACCAGGCAGCGAGAAGCGTCGCGAGGGCGTCGGCATCCAATCCATAGTTGTACGGCAAACCGACACCGCGCCCGGCGAGGCGGCGGTTGATTGCGGCGATCCGGTTATTCGCCGCGCTTGCATCGTCGAACACAACCTTCCGCTGATGCCCCAAGCGACGCAGTCGTGATTGATGAGGCCGTTGCCATTTTCTGGGCCCGCTACGGGATAGAGCGTTGGGCATAGACCATCGCAGCTTGCTGATTATCCGCCGCCGTTCGCCCGGTGCTAAGCTAACTTGATGTCCGCTTCGGAGATGGAGACAGCGCTGGCTGAATGGCAGATTTGGGCGCAGAGCCGAACGACCGCTTTGGCGCGGGTCGGCGATCCGGCATGGCGTAGTCTGGCCGAAAGCAGTCTGTCTGCTTCGGAGACGAGCCGCCCGAAAAGCGGACGAGCTTCTAGCGACCCAACTCTGTCATCCAGAGCAGGCTTTGTAGTGCTCTAAAGCGGTCGCTCGTGCGCCAACAATCGCAGCGGCGATCTAGCTGCGACCGCCGCGCAAGTAAGCGCACTGGTTCGGAAAGGATTTCGCGTCTCCGCCACTGAAATATTGATCAAGGCTGTCTCGGCCGCTGGTGGACACCTCCGCCTAGCGATTGAGCAAGATGACTCCCCCGCCCATGCTTCCATTAGACTGCGACCGTCTGACGATGCGGTGCTAGCAGGAGCATGCCAAGGGCCGCAAGCATGGCCATGCACGCCCCGAATAGAACCGGACCCGCAACGGTGTGCGTCACATTGCGGATCAGACCGGCGACCGCCGGCAGGCCCGTCATCGATACGTAGAAACTTAGATAGAACATCCCCATGCCGCCGGCGCGACTGTCCGCGGAGAGCAACTCACCCGGAAGCGCCAGTAGCAGCCCCGCCGGCAGCCCGAAGATCACGGCCAGGACCACGAAGGCGACGATCGTCTGGGGACCAAGCGCCATCGCGACGGCCGCGCTGGCAACGAGCATGAGGCTCGCGACCGTGAAGGCTACAGGACGCGCCACGCGCTGCGCGATCCAGCCACCCGCGGGCAGCACGACGACGAGCACCCAGCCAAGGACACTCGCGATGAAGCTGGCGTTGGCCAGGGTGTAACCGTTCGCCAGAAAGAGGTCGGGGGCCGCCGACACGAAGATGACAAGGGACACGTTGTAGAGGCCCCAGACGGCGCCGGCGCCCGTAGCAAGCGCGTAATCGCGCACTCTTAGCCCTGCAGTTGCGGCAGAGCGCATATCAACGCGCTGAAGTGGGTCGCGGTAAAACAAATGTACGAGGACCAAAGCGAGGAGGCTTGGCAGCGCGCTCACGATTGCGATGCCGCTCCAACCATAGACGATGCCGGTCGCCGGCAATGTCACGAGCCCGAGCGCAATGCCGAGGGGCCAGCTTGCTACGAAGATGCTGAAGGCGAGCACGGCGTCACGACCGGCGAACCAGTCCGTAACCATCCGCGTGAGTACGACGTTCAGCAGAACCCCGCCTGCACCGCTGATGATGCGGCCGGCGAACAGCATTGGCACCTCTATGGTGACCATCGTCAAGGCGCCAACCACCATCAGACCCAAGCCGATGAGGACGATGGGCTTGCTCCCGAACCGCTGGGCCAGCAGACCGCCCGGCAGAGCGAGCACGATACCGGGCAGCATGTGGCAGCCGATCAGAAGGCCGAGCTGCGCAAAGCCCAGTTCCGTGCCTTCCGTCAGGGAGAAGGATCCGGCCGCGATCGACTCGAACTGATAGGCGATGGCCGACCGCGCGATGAAGAGGACGGTCAGCATGAGCCATCGTCGGTTATTCACCGGCGTGTTGAGCCGTCTGGACAATCGCTTCCCTTAAACGCTGAAGTTGCGCTCCACTCGAGCCGGCTCGATCTGCCAAATATTGGTGAGGGTGTCATCAGTCTCCACCGGAGTGTAATTTGACGCAAACAGGCTTGCGCGCTCTGCATCGGTAGACGCCAGGAAGGGATACCGGGCCTCGACGGTCTTCTTCACGTCCAGATAGTTCACGACTGACAGGCCTACCGGCTTCGTGAGCTTCGGATAAGGTCGAGCCTCACACAGTTCTGTCGCACTCCAATAACGGCGATAGAAGGCACGATGCTCGGGGCGGATGGCGAGCAGGATGTACTCGCCCTCAAAATGCTCCATTGCCAGCCACGCGAGTCGCAGTGTCAAGTAGGGCAATTCCGGCAGGCGGCGCGAAAGGTTGAGATTCGCGACGAACCGGGTGGGGTCGACGATGATGCAGCCGGCATCGATCATCGGCTCGATGATGTCGGGGAACACGGCGGTCGTCGGCAGGGCACTCGCGTATGGCAGGGTGATGTTGAGACGGATCGACCCCGAGAGCGCGCCATCGACGTATACACCGTAAATGAATGCGTTCTTCTGCTCGTCGACGGCATCGGTGAAACGCTTATCCGCCCGGGCGGTGATCGCGCCCTCCCGTAGGTAGGCTTCGTAGCGGAGGCGGAAAATCGCTTCGCGGTCTTCGGTATCGATGGCGCGACGATACGTGATGCGCTCAAGCAGGGACACAGCGCGCGCCTTGAGTCCTTGCGGGCGCATGGCTTCGATCGTCGACATCAGGGATCCTCACTAGCTCGGTAAGGAAACCTTAACCTTATTCGCAGCGATTTTGCACGCTTGGCCAATCAATAATTTTTTGCGGAGCAGGATACCGTCAGCGACGTCCCGCTGCGGGCCGGGTTGTTCCGGTCTGCCCCGACAATCTGAGTTCGTGGGTTGCCCGCGGCGAGGACCTTGACTGGACCTCACCCTTTGTCACAGCGGCCGTGGCATTGGACTCGTCTAAGAGCGAGAAATGCAAGCAGTCCCACCGATACTTAGTGCCGAAATACGTCGAGATCGATCGCGGCGTTAATGGTATTGAAGTGTCGTCGCGGCATCGTCATTCTGACGTGCTGTCGATGGATTCCTCATCGTGCTGATTTCTAGCTCGCAATCAGGCGATGTGGTCGCGCCTCCCACGCGGGAAGCCGCTCAGGTGCGGACGTCCCTCGTCGAGGCCAATCGTTTGTTGGTCCTGGCCGAAGAGATGGCCCATGTGGGTCATTGGCAATTCGACCAAATCTCCGGCCTTGGCTATTTCTCGGACGAGGCGCGCCGCATCTTCGGTTTCGCGGAAGACTTGAAGATCACGCGCGAACCGGTACTGATGGCCTACCATCCCGAGGATCGCGCGCGGGTCCTGGCGCTGCTGGCCGACCACGTCGCCGCTGGCACCCGGTTTGAATACCCAGCCAAGATCGTTCAGCCGAGCGGCGAGGTCCGCGTACTGCTTGTGCGAGGTCGATGCGACCGCAATGCGGCAGGTACATCCGTCGTGACGTTCGGAACGGTGCTGGACGTCACCGAGATCCGCCGCACTGAGCAGCGTCTTCAGGAGACCAGCACGCTGCTAACGAACACCCTGAACACGATGGATCAGGGACTGCTCATGGTCGACGCCGACGGCATCGTGCAGGTCTGTAACGCTCGTGCCATCGAACTGCTGGAACTGCCCGCCGCACTGATGCAGTCGAATCCGAGCTTCTCGACGGTCGTGCGCTATCAGCAGGAGCAGGACGATTTCCGCAAATCTGATCCGGGTTTCCAGCGCTGGGTTGCGAGCGGCGGCCTGGAGTCGCGGCCGCAGACCTATGAGCGCGAGCGCCCGAACGGCACCGTCCTGGAAATAAGGACCGTGCCGCTGCCAGACGGTAGCGCGGTGCGCACCTTCACCGACATTACAGAGCGCAAGCAGAACGAGAGGCGCATCGCGCACATGGCGCGCCATGATGCTTTGACGGATCTGCCTAACCGAACTCTGTTTCACGAGTGCCTGAACCAGCGGCTCGACGACATGCGGTGGCGTGGGGGCGGGTGCGCGGTGCTTTTTCTTGACCTCGACCGGTTCAAAGCGGTCAACGACACGCTTGGTCATCTGGCAGGCGACGTGTTGCTACGGGAGATGGCCGGCCGTCTGAACCAGGTTGTTCAGATCGGCGACTTGGTCGCGCGCCTGGGCGGAGACGAGTTCGCCGTGCTTGTTTCCGAAGTCGACCGCGTAGAGGCGGTATCCGATCTAGCTGCTCGTCTGGTCGCCGCGGTACGAGTGCCGACGCTCATCGGCGCACAATCCGTCGAGGTCGGCGTCAGCGTGGGTATCGCCTTGTCACCCGAGCACGGCACGGATGGCGAGACGGTCTTCCGGCGCGCCGATCTCGCCTTATACCAGGCGAAGGCGGACGGGCGCGGCACCTTCAGGATCTTCGAATTTGGGTTCGACGATCGGGCCGCCGAGCGCCTCAGTCTCGAGAGCGACCTGCGGCATGCAATTTCGAGCGAGACGCTCGCCCTACATTATCAGCCTCAGGCTCGGAGCGACACGGGCGAAATCGTCGGCTTCGAAGTCCTCGCCCGCTGGACCCATCCCACACGGGGACCGATCGCGCCGGCCACATTCATCGGTCTCGCCGAGGAAACCGGCCTGATCTTGCCGCTGGGCGAACTAGTCTTGCGAGCAGCCTGCCGCGAGGCGGCAGGCTGGGTCCGGCCGCTCAAAATTGCGGTCAACCTGTCCCCCCGGCAGTTTTCTCAGACCGATCTACCCGAGCGAATTCTCGCAATCCTGGCCGAGACTGGCCTATCGCCGGCCCGACTGGAGCTTGAGGTCACCGAGACGGTGATCATCAACGATTTATCTCGCGCCCTAGCCACCCTGTGCCGCCTTAAGGCGATGGGCATCCGCATCAGCATGGATGATTTCGGTACGGGTTATTCGTCGCTGGCTACATTGCAAGCGTTTCCCTTCGACAAAATCAAGATCGACCGGTCCTTCGTAAGCAGCATGGACGCCAACCCGCAATCGAAGGCGATTGTCCGAGCCGTCCTCGGTCTCGGTCGCAGCCTCAAGATGGGTGTTGTCGCGGAAGGGGTCGAGACGGCGGCGCAGCTGCGATTTTTGTCAAAGGCGGGCTGCGACGAGGTTCAGGGGTACTTCATCGGACGCCCTCAACCCATCGAGAACTTTGCTGATCTTATTCATGAAATTGATAAAATTTAGACAGATAGCGTAATTGGTTAAGCAAGACCAGCGGATGTATTTCCTAGCAACGTCCTTCATCGCCGGTCGCGATAAGCGCTAAAGCTTTCCTTAAAATAATTGTAATAATCCTTGTTTCGGAAAATTATTTTTTCTTAGTTATTGACTGAGCAAAAGACGGTGTTGCGACGAACGGCACCAATACGATTGCCAGGCACACAACGCTGATCTCAAATAGAAAGCGAACTGCCCGTTTTGGCAGCTTCCGTATTAACTGAAGTCCGCTTTTCACGCGCCTTGACCAAATGTAGACTGAATGAATTCTACCCATCTGAGACGCTCAGGCCAGCGCTTCGTGTATGCTGCATCTGGCCGAAAGCTGCCTGTCCGGTTTCTGGCAGACCGTGGCTCGAAGCAAACATGCCCGCCTGACCGAGCGTTTCACCGGCGTTTGAAAGTCCGACATATTTTCCCGACAAAAAATGAGCCGGTTTGGTAGGGCTTCTGAAAGTTGGGACGACTCGTGGGGAAAGCGATCGGATACCCGACATATGATTGATAGGACAATTGTCCTTTTTAGGGGAGTGGTAACGCATGCTGTTTCTGATCAGCGATCTAAACCCTAATGAGACAAGGGAACGATCTCGCAGCCTTAGCTCACCTACGCTTCGCGCTATCAGATGGGCTCAGCGGCGGACGGCCCGAAACGTACGCTGCGACAAACGGTATATCAAACAATCCCGATAGCCATGCACCTCACATTAAAACACTCGTCCTTATAAGTGTCCTATTCGTCCTCTCATATGCTGCCCGGCAGCCTCAATCGAAGGCCCTCGTGGGATGAGCGCTGATCTGCATCACTTCGGCGCTTCACGGCGCAAGATGGTGCCACCTACGATCTGGTTGGAACCAAACTCTGCTCCGGACCTCATCTGGAGCCGATATCTCGATGTAATACGGCATGGCCTGTTGATAATCGACGCCTCAGGCCGGGTCGTTATCATGACCAACCCGGCCGAGCGCCTACTCAACAATATGAAGTTTGAGCAGACGGCCAATCTATCCTCACGGCAATTGCTTCGAGCCCTGTGCACGGGCGCTTCGCAATCGCGGCAAGAAATCTTCGAGGCCCTGCGAGGCGCACGCGACCTCCAAACGTCCGCTTCGTTCGAGGTGGCGGGCCAGGATCACACGCTGCAGGTCGAGATCCGTTCCGTCGCGGGTGAAGGTTGGGTTGCAACACTGGAGGATGTGAGCGCCCGCAAGGCGAACGAGGCGCGCGCTGACGAGTTGGCGCGTCTCGATCCACTGACGGGTCTGCCAAACCGCCTGCTCCTGCGAGAACGTCTGGCTGAGGCCCTGGCACGCTTGCAGCGCAACGAAGAGGCGTGCGCTTTACTCCTCATTGATCTGGACCGGTTCAAGCCGGTCAACGACACGCTCGGTCATCCGATCGGCGACGCACTTCTGGCGAAGGTCGCCGACCGGCTGCGATCGACCGTGAGGCCCACGGACACCGTGGCCCGGATCGGTGGTGATGAGTTCATCATTCTGCAAACCGGCATCCGCGGGGCAGCCGACGCACAGGCGCTGGCCCGGCGCCTCGTCGATCTGATCGGCCGGACCTACATGGTCGAAGGCCACCTCCTGACGATCGGAGCCAGCGTCGGTGTCGCGCTCGCGCCCGCCGACGGGACCAGTGCGGACAAGCTCCTGAAGAACGCCGACCTAGCCTTATACCGAGCCAAGCTCGACGGGCGCGGGACGTACCGGTTCTTCGAGCCAGAGATGGACGCGCGCATGCAGGCGCGCCGCCGACTTGAACTCGACATGCGTCAAGCCTTGGCGCGTCGCGAGTTCCAGCTTCACTATCAGCCACAATTGCAGCTCGACGACGATAGGCTGATTGGCTGCGAGGCCCTGATCCGCTGGAAGCATCCCGAGCGCGGGATGATCTCGCCCCTCGATTTCATCCCGCTGGCGGAGGAGATCGGTCTGATCGTGCCGATCGGCGAGTGGGTCATCCGTCAGGCCTGTCGCGATGCGATGACGTGGCCCACGGGGATGTCGGTCGCGGTGAACGTCTCCCCCGCTCAATTCAAGAGTGACCGGCTGGTCGAGACGATCATCTCGGCACTCGCCAGCTCAGGTCTGTCGGCTAAGCGGCTGGAGGTCGAGATCACCGAGGGCGTCCTTTTGCAGGAGAGTGAGAGGACCTTGCAGACGCTCCATCGACTGCGCGAGCTCGGGGTACGCGTCTCGATGGACGACTTCGGTACCGGCTACTCGTCTTTGAGCTACCTGCGCAGCTTCCCATTCGACAAGATCAAAATCGACAGGTCCTTCGTGAAGGACCTGTCGGGCAAGCCCGATGGGGACGCAATCATCCGGGCGATCGCAGGCCTCGGCAAGAGCCTGGGCATGACCACGGTCGCCGAAGGCGTCGAGACGCCGGAGCAAATGCAGCGCATTCGCGTTGAAGGCTGCACCGACGTGCAGGGCTACCTCATCAGCCGGCCAATACCAGCGGATGACCTTTTGCAATTCATCGCAAGCTACCAGCCCTAATCCTGATCCACCTAACTCGTCGGATGTCCCATGAGTGAGCTCTATCGCCTAGTCTACGCCAGCAAAAACCTGTTTCACGGATCTGAGGCTGAACTGACGGCCGTTGTCGGGCAGATACTGGCCGCATCGCAGCGGAACAACGCTCGGGCGGATGTGACCGGAGCGCTGATGTTCAACGCTGGTGCCTTCGCTCAAGTTTTGGAGGGACCAAGACAGGGGGTCGAAGAGACCTTCGAGCGGATTCAGTGCGATGGCCGTCATGGCGACGTGACGGTTCTTCAGTGCGGTCCGACGGAAAGCCGCAACTTCGCGAACTGGTCCATGGCCTTCGTCGGCGCGTCCGCCGGGGGGCAAGCACGCTTCAACCGTCTCGCAGCTGAGAGCGGGTTCGACTTGTCCAGGCTGGACGGTGATGCCGTGTTCGCCATGCTACACGAACTGGTGTTGGAGGAGGAGGGCGTGCCGCGCTCCCTCGTCGCCGCTCCGGCGATCGAACCCGCCGAAGTCCATTCCCCAGCAGGGCTCGATGTCGAGCAACTGAAGGCGGAAATCGCGCAGCTTCGACCGGCTACGGCAGCCACGCTGATGTCATCACCAGCGAGCGATAAGCGGACCCCTGAGATTGAGAGTGATGGGCCACGATCCCTTACCACCGGCGATGTGAAGCGCGCGTCGAAGGGAACGACCGACGCTGCCCTCTACGTCCTCAAAGCCGCCCTGGCGAGTGAGCGGCAACGCACGAGCGATCTACGAACTGAGATCGATGCGTTGCAGGTCGCGTTGGCATCCAGCGAGGATCAGCTTGATGCTATGCGGGTAGAACGAGATCGTTGGGCTGGGCGCGCGCAGCTTCTCGCGACGGCGATGGCCCAGGAAGCCGGTGACATCCAGATGGCATCTCAGCGCGTCGGCTTGTTTGAAGCACGACTGAACGGGCAGGCGAGTTCGGCAGACGCTGCAGACGTTTTTGCCGCCTGAACACAACACCCCGGCAATGCCGTTCGCGCTGTGCGCCGCGTGCGCCTTCTGGGTCTACGTGTGGCAAAGGCGCTGGCGGTCGTGGAAAGCTTGATAGGTTGCTTTGATGGAGTTCTGGTGAGTGCCGTTCGCCCTGTCGTTGAGGCGTTCAGCGCATGATCGAACGAAAAGCCACCACACGACACCCTATGGTCGTCCCTGCCCTATGCCTTCGCCGCGACGGATCCGAGTTCCACGCGGTCACCGTGGACATCTCGTCCGAAGGATTGAGACTGCGGTCGGCGACGCTGCCTACCGTCGAGGAGCGCCTAATCTGCAACATCCGCGGCATCGGAGCAGCTCAGGTCTCGGTCGTGTGGGTGGGAAACTGCGACTTCACAGTGCGGATCTTCGGGAAAGCGCCCTCGCCAGGTGAGGTGGCACGGCGCTTCATCGAGCTGGCACGCCGGCAAGCGAAGCTGTCCGATGTCGTGCGCGTCCACAAACGGATCGTCCCGGAGCGTACAGCGGTGGAAGTCGTACTGGCGAATGGTCGGCGTGTGCCCGCGCAGATCCTGAACCTGTCGGCCTCGGGCGTGGCGCTGGCGTTGGATAATCCTCCAGCGGTGGGCGAAGTGATCCTCGTTGGGCGACGACAGGCAATGGTCGCCCGTCGAATTGAGCGAGGTATCGGTGCGGCCTTCCTCGAACCGCTCGACGACACAGCCATCAGCGAGCACACTGCGCTTTGAGGCGAAATTTTCAGCTGGTCACGTAAAAACCAGCGATGGCGGCCTTATGCTGTCGCATAATCAAGACAATGCCCCAATTTCGCTGATCTGGTGCGCTATTTACATGCGTCTGATCCGGCAGTCGGGAAAACGATCGGATAAGCGACATTACCAAGCTATGCACTGGACGCGCATTCAGTTGCGGGAGGCGGATCAACGGAGTTGCCGATAGGAATGGCAGGGTTGGGTGGTTGAACGAACCCGCTCGCGCGGGATGGGTGGCAGCTTCGAGGCTTGCGGATTGACCCGAGCGCCCTGCGCCAATTGAGCGCCGCCCAGCCCGGGCGGACGATCCCGGCTCCCTTACTTCGAGTGGAGCCATCCCATGACCATCCTCGCCGTTCCCGCCGCTGCCGGCGGCTCGCTGCGCCAGCGCCTGATCGACGACATGACCCTGCGCCGGTTCTCCCGGGCGACGCAGCGCAACTACATCCGCGACGTCGGGCGGCTGGCCGCCTTCCTGCGGCGATCACCCGATACCGCGACCGGCGACGACCTGCGCCGCTTCCAGATCGCCCAGCAGGAGGTCGGCCTCGGCGTGCCGACCATGAACGCCATCGTCTCCGCCCTGCGCTTCTTCTTCGTCCAGACGCTCAACCGCCCCGATCTCGCCCGGGGGCTGGTCCGCCTCAACCAGCCGCGCACCCTGCCCGACGTGCTGAGCGCCGGCGAGGTCGGGCGTCTGCTCGATGCCACGGTCTGCCTGAAGCATCTCGCCGCCCTGTCCCTCGCCTACGGCGCGGGACTGCGCGTGGCCGAAGTCGCCGCGCTTCGGATCGGCGATGTCGACTCGACCCGCATGCTCCTGCGGATCGAGCGTGGCAAAGGCGGCCGCGACCGCAACGCCATGCTGTCGGCCGATCTCCTGGACCTGCTACGGCGCTGGTGGCGCGAGGGGCACCGGCAGGGCGTCCTGCAGCGCCAGGGCTGGCTGTTCCCCGGGCAGGACTGGACACGGCCGATCAGCACGCGCCAGCTGCACCGCGTCGTCGTCGAGGCGGCGCGCTCGGCCGGGATCCCCAAGCGCATCGGTCCCCATACCCTGCGCCACTCCTTCGCCACCCATCTCCTGGAGGACGGCGTCGACATCCGCGTCATCCAGGTTCTGCTCGGGCACAGCCGGCTCGACACCACCGCCCTCTACGCCAAGGTCGCCACCCGAACGGTGCGGGCCGTGACCAGCCCCCTCGACAGGCTCGCCCTGTTCCACAGGCAGGGGCCCGCGCCGGGCTGAGGCGATGCCCGCCACGACGGGCACGACGACGGCCGCCACCATCGAACTGGCCGACGTCTTCCGCGCCGCCGGTCCAGCCTACCGCGCCGATCAGGCCGGCCATCTGAGCCTGGACACGCTGAAGGTGATGGCGGCAATCGAGCACTGCCGCACGGCCAGCCTCGGCGGCCATGTCGAGGGCTGCGATGCGTGCGGCCACCTGCGCATCGCCTACAACTCCTGCCGTAACCGGCATTGCCCCCGCTGCCAGGGCGCGGCGGCCCGCGACTGGCTCGCCGCGCGCGAGGCCGACCTCCTGCCGGTCGGCTACTTCCACGTCGTCTTCACCCTGCCCGCCGAGATCGCCGCCATCGCCTTCCACAACAAGGCCGCCGTCTACGACCTGCTGTTCCGAGCGGCGAGCACCACCATGATGCGGATCGCCGCCGACCCGAAGCACCTCGGGGCCCGCATCGGTCTCACCGCCGTGCTCCACACCTGGGGCTCGGCCATGACCCACCATCCCCATCTCCACATGATCGTCCCCGGCGGAGGCCTCTCGCCGGACGGGACCCGATGGGTCGCGTCGCGCCCTGCCTTCCTCCTGCCGGTGCGGGTGCTGGGCATGCTGTTCCGCCGCCTGTTCCTCGAAGGGCTCGCCGCCCTCCACGAGGCCGGGACGCTCGTCTTCTTCGGCACCCTGGCTCCGCTCTCGGATCCCAGGGCCTTCGCCCGCGCGCTCGCCCCGGTGCGCAGGAAGCGCTGGGTGGTCTACGCCAAGCCGCCGTTTGCCGGGCCGAAGGCCGTGCTCGCCTACCTGGCGCGCTACACCCACCGCGTCGCAATCTCCAGCCGACGCATCCTCGCCTTCGACGGGGCGAGTGTCAGCTTCCGCGTCAAGGACTACCGGCGCGACGAGGCCGGACGGCCGCGGGTCATGACCCTGTCGGCCACGGAGTTCATCCGGCGCTTCCTGCTCCATGTCCTGCCGCGCGGCTTCCACCGCATCCGGCACTACGGCCTCCTCACGGGCGCAAACCGGAAGGCGGGCCTGGCCCACATCCGCGCGATCCTCGGCGTCCCGGCCCCGCCTCGCCCCACCGCCGACGCGCCCGATCCGCAGGACAGCCCCGGCAAGGCCCGCTCGCCTTGCCCCTGCTGCGGCGGTCCCATGATGATCGTCGGGTCCTTCGCGGGCTGGCATCAGCCCCGGGGGCCGCCGTTCCGCTCCACGTCGCACCGGGCCGGTTCGCCATGACCCGGCATGGCCTGACGCCGCCAACCACCCGCGGAGCCGCGCCCCGGGGCATGCCTCACCGTGTGCCGAATGCCAGGATGGGCCGCGCAACCGCGATCGTCGAACCCCGGTCGGCTTCGCCAAGACCCGGGGGCCCGCCAGTCCGGCAGCCCTCAGCCTCGCAACCGGCGAGGTTTGCCCACCGTTGCTCCGCCCCTGGGGGCGATGCCTAACCCAAATCCCCATAGGACCGCCCGCCATCCCGCGGGTTCGTTCATCCACGACTTTCGTACGCCTCGCGGCGACCGAAACTCTTCAGGGTTTCCGCCGGTCCGCTTCTGAGCACAATCTTGATGAAGCGGACGTTGCCGTCCCGCCTGCCCCCCGATCCAACGCAGCCCCTCTGAAGGTGCGTTTGTCAGCAACTCAGCTGGTCCCGAAGAACCGACCGCCGTGGTGTTTGACCAGCGGTTCGACGATTGCGGGCGGGAGGGCTGACATCTGCGATCAGAGACCCGCGGCTGCCAGCACCTCGTGCATCGTCTGGGGCGGCCGGCCCAGCAACCCCTCCAACGCAGGGTCGGTCGCCGCGAAGTCCCCCCGGCGCGCGGCCTGGAACGTCCCAAGCAGCATGTTGGCGTAGAGGGCAGGCATCCCGCCTGCGATCTTCGCGTCTCGCCATTCCACGTCGCCGATGACGGTGTGGCGCACGGCGCGCCCGGTCACCTCCGAAGCGATCGCCGCCACCTCGGCCATGGTCACGGCCCGGCCCGCCGTGAGCGGGGGCGTCGGGCCGTCCCACCCGTCTCCCGCCGCCAGGATCGCCGCGTCGGCCTCCGCCAAATCGGCGCGCGCCGTCCAGGCGACTAGCCCGTCTTCGGGCGTGCACAGTTCCCCGGCGCGCAGCCCGTCGCCAACCATGAAAAGGCAACTCTCGGCGTAGAAACCGTGGCGCAGCGCTGTCCACGACCCGCCGCCTGCCAGGTCCGTCTCCGTGCCGGCGTGCTGGTCGGCGGGCGGGAAGGACGAGCCGAGCCGTGCGCCGGCATGGCTCGTGTATAGGATCCGTCGCACACCGACGGCGCGGGCCGCGGCGATGGCGGTGCGGTGCAGGCGCAGCGCCTCCTCGCCGAGCTTGTTGGCCGAGACGATCAGCACCTGGTCCGAACCCTCGAACGCCGCGCGCAGGCTGGCCTCGTCCGCAAAGTCGGCTTGGCGGACCGCGACGCCCTGCCGGGCGAGGTCGGCGGCCTTGCCAATGTCCCGAACGCTGACCGCGATCCGCTCGGTCGGCACGCGGCGCAGCAGGTCCTCGACGACGGCCTTGCCGAGTTGGCCAGTGGCCCCTGTGACGACGATCATGCACAGTCCTCGTAACGATGGAAACATTATCGCTATATCAGCGATTTCGGTCGCCTTCAATCGCCGCTACCGATCCGATCATACCGATGCTACACCGCGCCATGAACGATGGACTGGACGGCGGGGACGATAGGCAGGACGCCCGGGCGCGCATCCTGGCGGCGGCGTCCGAGCTGATCGCTGACGGCGGCGTGGTGGCCCTGACCACCCGGGCCGTGGCCAAGGCGGCGGCGGTGCAGGCACCGACGCTCTACCGCCTATTCGGGGATAAGCGCGGACTGCTCAACGCTGTGGCCGAGCATGGGCTGGCGACTTTCCTCGCGCGCAAGCGGGCGGTGCCGCCGCACCCCGACCCGGTCGAGGGCCTGCGTGAGGCCTGGGACGCCTACATCGCCTTTGGGCTGGCCCACCCGGCGGTGTTCGCGATCACCAACGAAATAGGCGCGCCGGCCTCCGGGTCGCCGGCCATGCTCGCCGGCCTCGCGATCCTGCGCGAGCGGGTGGGGCGGATCGCGCGGGCCGGTCGGCTGCATGTGCCAGTGGAGCGCGCGGTGGCGCTGATCCACGCCGCGGGCGTCGGCACGGTGGCGACCCTGCTCGCGACGGACGAGGACGTGCGCGACCCGCAGCTCTCGCCCCTGGCGCGCGACGCGGTGTTCGCCGCGGTCGTCGGCGACCCGCCCGCGCCGGACGGGGTCAGCTTGGCGTCCCTGGCGGTCGGCCTGCGCGCGCACCTCGCCGCGGCCGCAGCGCTGACGCCGGGCGAGCGCCTCCTGTTGAACGAGCTGCTGGGCCGGCTCTCAGAGCCGACCGAAGCCGAATGACCGCTCCAGGGCCTCGAGTTGACGATAGCCCCCACCCAACTCGAAGTTGCCGGACGGCTGGCGAACGACCGCTTCCGGCAAGCGTCGATCGCGTCCCTAGCGGCCGGATTGGGTCGATACCGGACGGTCCGCTTCGCGTGAGGCTATAGCAATCGCCACCAATGTCGGAAATTCCATCGAATAAGCAACATCGCCACTCACGCTACCTGGCGTTGAGTTCCAATAGGGCTTGCGTAGTGGAACGGCTTCGCTGGAACTCAGCCGTGCCGTGCATAAGGGCGATCTGAAAACTATCAGCGGGACAGACATAGCTCGTTGGTCTAATGGCGACCAATCGCAGGCACTGACGTCGATTAAAGGATCCGCTCGACTGCGACCAGCAAACGCTCAGGTCCACGCAGGGTCGCCGGACGCCGGTAGGGTGGAGGATCCTCGATCAAGCGCGGAGCCTTGAGGCGGCGAGCCAGCGCAGTGAGCGCGGCCTCAGCTTCGAACCGGCCCAGAGGCGCACCGACGCAGTAGTGCATGCCGCCGCCGAAGCCGAGGTGGCGGGTGCCGATGCGATCCGGATCGAAACGATCCGGATCGGTGAACGCGGCCGGGTCGCGATTTCCAGCAGCGAGCATCAGGATGAGAGCCTCCCCCTCGGGGATCGTAGTGCCGGCGATGTCGATGGCGCTGAGCGTCTTGCGGCTAACGAGCTGCACCGGCGGGTCGTAGCGCATCACCTCCTCGATCACGCGCACGGCTCGGCCTGGGTCGGCACGTAGGCGCTCCAGCTCGCGCGGATGGCGCAGTAGCGTGAGCCAAGCGTTGGCGATCAGGTTCACCGCGGTCTCGTGACCGGCGACGAGGATCAAGATCGCGGTCGAGATTAGATCGAAGTCGCCCATCCGGTAGCCGTCAGCAGTGGCCTGGTTGGCCAACCCCGAGAGCAGGTCGTCGCGCGGCCGGCGGCGCTTTTCGGCGATGAGGTCGGCGAGGTAGTCCGAGATGGCATCGAAGGCCCTAGCGTTCTCCATACGGGTCTCTTCGCTGACCGCGACACCGGGTTCGACCGCTGTGGCGAGCTGGCTCGACCAGTCGTGGAACCTGGCCTCATCGCCTACCGGCACGCCGAACAGTTCGCAGATCACCGCGACCGGAAGCGGGTAGGCGAGATCTTCGACGACGTCGATCTCCTGAGCACCCACCTTGCGGTCGAGCATCTCGGCGACCAGCCGTTCGGAGCGGATGCGCATCGCGTGGACGCGCTCGGGGGTGAATTGCTGAACGGTGGCGGCGCGCAGAACATCGTGCGCGGGCGGGTCGCGGAACAGGAACGGCTGGTGCCGGTCAGTGATCCGATCCTTGATCGGGTTGACGAGGTAATCGGTGATCGGATTGCCGACGGTCGGCCGCTTCGTCGGCGGCTGGGTCTCGACGCTGAGGCGGGGGTCGTTCTGCAGACGCGTGATGGCGTCGTGGCTCGCCGCCACCCATACGCTTCGTGCTTCGTCGCCCGACGCACCGCCCCCCTCTCCCACGTCGTCTTGGCGCAAGATCCCGGTCTGCCGCAGCTGGGCGTAGAGCGGGTACGGGTCGACGCGGTTGGCGTAGTCCTTGATCTGCCCGAGAAGGCTGGGGTCGGCCATGGCGTGTCCGCGAACTGGCGTCAGGAGAAGCCCGGCGCGAGGATGTCGAGCGCACCGGACCGGTCGGTGGCCGCACCCGCGGGCGGGAAGGGCGCGCTCTCGGCGATGAGTGCGGCGTAAGCCGGTAGCCAGCGCCCACAATCGATCGATACGGCAGCGATGCACCGCCCGGCCCGGCCGTAGAGGGCGAGGAAGCGACCCGTAGCCGGGTCACCGTGCGCGATCGTCATCGCATCCGCCCCATCCGTGAGGCCAACAGACTTGATCGTGACACCCGCTTGCCCGGACCAGAAAGCCGGCAGCGCTGCGTAGCCCTGTCCAGGCTTGCCATCGGCGAGCAAACGGCCGGCATGCACGCCCTGCGCAACCGCATGACCCCAGTGCTCCACAGCGATGCGGCGGCCGCCGTAGAGCGGGTGTGGGAAGCGCGCGACGTCGCCTGCCGCCGCGATCGCGGGGTCGGGTCGCCCATCCACGTCGAGGACATAGCCGTCTGCATCACAGTCGACCCCGCCTGCGTCGAACGACAGACCGGATCCATCGAGCCACTCGGTGTTGCGCACGGCGCCGAGCGCGGTCACCGCTATGTCGGCGTCGATTGTCGTGCCATCGACGAGGTGCGCGCGTACGAGCCGGCCGTCCGCCCCCTCCAACCACTCGACCTCGGCTCCGAGACGCAAGTCGACCCCGCGGACCTCGTGCATCGCACCAAGGATTGCGCCGAGATACCGACCAAATGCGCGGGCGAGCGGCGCCGAGCCCAATTGCACCAGGGTCACCGGCAGGCCGAGTTGCCGACAGGCGCTCGCCACCTCACAGCCGATCAGCCCACCGCCGATCACCAGCACGCGCCTCGGGCCTCGAGTGAGCGCCTTACGCAGGGCGACCGCGTCGTCCCGACCACGCAAGGTGTGGACTCCGGCGAGCCTGCCCTCGTGCGGGTTCGGCCAGGGCCGGGCGCGGGTTCCGGTAGCGATCAGCAGACGGTCGTAGGCCAGTGCGGTCCCATCCGCGAGGTGAACCATCCGGACCGTACGATCCAGACGCACAGCCGGACTGCCGAGATGCCAGTCGACGTCTTCACCGAGGCTGCTCGGCAAGGTGGTGGCATCCGGGGCGATCTCGCCGGTCAGGACGTGCTTCGAGAGTGGCGGCCGGTCGTAAGGACGGTAGGGCTCCTTGCCGATGATCGTGAGCGAGCCCAAGAAACCTGCTTCGCGCATCGCCTCGGCCCCGCGTAGGGCCGCGAGGCCTGCACCGACCACCACCGCACGGCCGGGCTGACTATGTCCCATCGCATGTTTTTCCCTGGCCCTGATCCTCGACCCGGATCGCTTGCACGGGACAGGCGACGCGCGCCTGCTCGATATCGGCGCGGGCGCGCGTCGTAGGAGCAGGATCGTAGAGCAGCGCCTCGTGCCCCTCGATGCGGAAATGACTTGGTGCTGCGTAGCAGCATTGAGCGTAGGCCTGGCACAGATTGAGGTCGACGCTCACCCGAAGGCCGGGCTGCGGGGCACGAGCGGACATGCTTGGCAACTACGACCCACCGTACCGGTTCCGCTTTCTCCCTAAATGACCCTTCATATAAGGGCTTTTCCTGCATTCGAACGTTGGCGTTCCGCGAGGAGAGACGCCGATGGTCGATGAAACGCGTCACATACAGATGCGGCAGATCGTGGCTGGCCTGTCCGAGGGCGTGATCCTGATCGAGCCGGATCAGACCATCGCCTACGCGAACACCGCCGCCGTGATGATGCATGGAGTTGCCGACGTCGGCGATCTCGGCGCCACCGTGTCCGAGTACCGCGCGAACTTCACGCTGCACTACCGCAATCATCGGGAGATCGGCCCGCTGCAGCATCCCCTCGACCGGGTGCTCGCCGGCGAGGTGTTCCGCGACGTCGTGGTCGAGTTGGTCCCAAAGCGGGATCCCACACACAGGTGGATGCATCGCATCCGTAGCCTGGTGACCATCGACACGGATGGCACGCCGAGTGGCCTCGCCCTGGTGATGCAGGACGTGAGCGAGCGCTACCAGGCCGAGGCCCGGTTCGAGCGGATGTTCAACGCCAACCCGGCCCCGGCGATCATCTGCCGGATCGCCGACCTGCGCTTCGTCCGGGTCAACCACGGCTTTCTCGACCTCACCGGGTACCATCGCGACGATGTGCTCGGCCGGAGCTTCTGCGAGATCGACCTGCTACGCCAAGCCGAGCGGCGCGAGCTGGCGATCCATCGCCTGCACGCAGGCCGCACCATCCCGCAGATGGAGGCTCAGCTCGCAACGCCTTGTGGGAGGGGCCGCTACGTGATCGTGGCCGGGCACGCGATCGAGATGCCAGGTCCGGGCGGCGTCGAGCCGTGCATGCTGTTCACCTTCGCCGACCTGGAGGATCGCCGGAAGGCCGAGATGGCCCTGCGCCACAGCGAGGAGCGCTTCGCCAAGGCGTTCGACCTGTCACCGGTGCCGAGCGCGTTGATGGACGCGGACGGGTTGGAGATCACCAGCGTCAACCAAGCCTTCGTCACCACCTTCGGGCACGCCCCTGAGGTCGCGGGTGGCCAGTCGCTCGCCGACCTCGCGCTCTGGGTTGACCGCGTCGAGCAGCGCAAATTCTCCCGGGATTTGAGACGGCTCGGCAGCGTTCGTGGCTTCGAGGCCACGCTGCAGGATGCGGCTGGCACCGAGATCGACTGCCTCGTCTCGGCCGAGCGGGTGAGCATCAACGATGAGGCCTGCGTCCTGTGCGTCGTGCAGGACATCACCGCCCGCAAGCGCTCGGAGCGCGAACTGATCACCGCCATCGAGGCGGTGATGGCGGACGCATCGTGGTTCAGCCACGGGGTGATCGACAAGTTGGCGACCCTGCGTCAACCGTCACGCTCTGCCCGGCCATCGCTCGGAGTCGAGAACCTGACGATCCGCGAGCAGGACATGCTCACGCGGATCTGCCAGGGCGCCACCGATCAGGAGATCGGTGCCGAACTGAAGCTGTCGCCGAACACGGTGCGCAATCACGTCTCCGGGCTGTACCGCAAGCTCGGGGTCAACCGCCGCAGCGCGGTGGTGGTGTGGGCGCAGGAGCGCGGGATCGGGCCGAACACGCGGCACCGACGCTAAAATCGATGAAAATCGTGACAGAACTACCAAGTCCATTTAGTGCAATCGTACTTTATGTAAATCATCGGAACTTCAAGTAGATTATCTGATTACGCAGTGGTAGCTCTGCTCACGCGAGCATCTCGGAAGATCATCCCGACGGGTTGATACCAGGAGATCCGCGTGGCCGGGCGTCGGAAGGTGCTATCGCCCGATCATATTCGGGCGCTGATCAAGGAAGCCATCGGCATCATCGAGGGCGACCACGCGATCCAGGCGGAAGCCGCCGCCGAGATCGCTGCCCTCGAAGTCGCACACACGTCGTCGAACACCAAGCCGAGGCCAAAGCGCTCGACCCGCATGTGATGCTGGGGCGCGTGCGGACACATGGGCCGCAGCCGCAGCTTCTGCACGCCCTCGATGATCCTGCAGACGATTATGCTGTGGCGCGACCATGGCCTGGTTGGCCGTCGTCAGGTGCTCCGACGCCAGACAAACCCACTTCCGCCGCTCCCGGCCGAAGATCGAACCACACTGAACTGAGAGTACTGAGCATGGCGTTGACACCCTACACCACCCGTCCGGCCTACGACCGCGATCTCCCCACTGCCAGCCCGGTCACCCCCGCGGAGGACATGCGCACGATGGCGGTGCACTCCATCTCCTGGGGCGCGGTGTTCGCCGGTGCTGTGATCGCGCTGGTCGCCCAGGTCATCTTGAACATGGTCGGGCTGGGCATCGGGCTCTCGACCGTCGACCCGGCCGGCAACGGCACCCCGACCGCGGGAAGCCTATCCTCGGGCGCTGGGATCTGGTTCGTGATCTCCGGCATCCTCGCCTCCACCGCGGGCGGTTGGCTCGCCGGGCGCCTTTCGGGCAAGCCGGCCAACACCACCACCGCCTACCACGGGCTGATCGCCTGGGCGGTCTCGACGCTGGTCGTCGTGTACCTGCTGTCCTCGGCGGTCGGCGGCGTCATCAGCGGCGCGTCGAGCGCGGTGTCGAGCACGCTCGGTGGTGCCGGCAACCTGATCGGCGGCTCGGTGAAGACCGCTGCACAGGCCGCCGCCCCGTCGCTGCCCGGCATGGATAACCCGTTCTCGAACATTGAGAGCCAGGTCCGCAATGGCACCGGCAATGATCCGGAGGCCCTGAAGAACGCCGCCGTCAGCGCGATGCGTGCGGCGGTGACCGGCGACGCCGCCCAGCAGAAGAATGCGCAGGAGAAGGCTGCCCAGGCTCTCGCCAAGGCGCAGAACATCCCGGTCGATCAGGCCCGGACCCAGGTCGCCCAGTACGTGCAGCAGTTCAACGACACGGTCGCGAAGACCAAGGAGCAGGCCAAGCAGGCGGCCGATGCCGCCGCCCGTGTCGGCGCACAGGGGGCGCTCTACGGTGCCTTGGCGCTGATCCTCGGCGCACTGTCTGCTTTCTTCGCGGGTCGTGGCGCCGCCGTCGACCCAGTCGTGAGCCGCGCCGCGATGACCACCACGACCCAGCGTCGGGTGTGACCATGAGCGATCCCGCCGCCACCGAACCGCACCTCCTAGGGATGCAGGGCGAACACGCGGCGGAGATCGCCGTCGGCGAGACCGTAACGCTCCCGCTGATCGCCGAGACCGCCCGCATCGACAAGCGGGCGGTGGAGACCGGGCGAATGCGGGTCTCGACCCGGACCGAGACCACCGACCAAATCCTGCGCGAGACCCTGCACAGCGACATGGTTGGGGTCACCCGAGTGGCCATCAACCGGACGCTGTCCGAGGGCGAGGTGCCCCCGGTGGTCCGTGAGGAGGGTGGGGTGACGATCATCCCGGTCCTGGAAGAAATCCTCGTCGTCGAGAAGCGCCTCGTCCTCAAGGAGGAGGTGCACATCCGCCGGACCACGGCGGGTGAGGAGGTCGAGGTGCCGGTGACGCTGCGCAGGCAGCACGCCGTGGTCGAACGCGTGTCCCCGGATGGGCACGTCACGCAGCAGAGCATCCCACAACCTGCCGAGGAGACGAAATCATGAGCCAGACCATCACTGCATTGTACGACGTGCTGAGCCAAGCCGAGGCCGCGCAGGCCAAGCTGGTCGCCGCCGGGATCCCGCAATCCGCGATACGGCTCGTGCCGGGCAATCGGACCGGCACGAGCCGTATCGCGACCGCACCGGCGCGCGACGAAAGCTTCTGGGGGTCGTTGAAAGACATGTTCATGCCGGAGGAGGATCGGCATACTTACCAGGAAGGATTGAGCCGCGGCGGCACGATGCTAACCGCCACAGTCGAACAGGCGCAGATCGAGACCGCCTACGATATCCTGGAGCAGCACGGCTCAGTCGATCTCGACGAGCGCGAGGCGACGTGGCGCAAGGAGGGCTGGAGCGGCTACACTGGTGAGACGGCAGCGGGCGCGACGGCGACCACCGGTGCGCTGCGCAACCCGACCACGGCCGAGGTAGCCGGCGGCATTCCGGCGACGGGCGGCACGGCGGCGTTCGCGGCCGGTGGGCGCGATGGCATGGCAAACCGCGAGACGGTCGCGGGTACGGCGGGTGATACCGAGTATATCCCGGTGGTCGAGGAGCGCTTGAACGTCGGCAAGCGCGTGGCCGACAGCGGTCGCGTGCGGGTGCGCTCCTACGCCGTCGAGAATACAGTGAGCGAGGACGTAACCCTGCGCGACGAGACCGTGCACGTCGACCGGCGCGCCGTCGATCGCGCGCCGACCCCGGTCGATGAGGCATTGTTCGCCGAGAAGACGATCGAAGCCACTGAGATGCGTGAGCAGGCGGTGGTGTCGAAGGAGGCCCGAGTGGTCGAAGAGGTCGGGATCCGCAAGCAGGCCATCGACCGGGTCGAGACAGTGTCGGACACGGTCCGCCATACCGAGGTCGAGGTCACGGACGAGCGCGGTAACACCAGCCGCACGGGTACGACTGGAAGCACCACTGGGACCGATCCGCGCAAGCCGCTCTGATATCGCCCTGGACGAAAGCGGCGAGGCGACGGTGTGCCTGCCCCGCCGCTACTCATACTGAAATCGTCTTCCTACCTCGCACTCAAATCGAAGTTTGGGGTGGGCAGCGGCTATGATACACAACGCCGGGGTCGTCAGCCGGCGCTTGATCTGGCGATTGCCCCAGCATGTATGCAGAACCGGGATTTCACCACGATCCGACGGGGCATGAAAATTGGACGCTGCAGGCATAGTCGTCGGCATCCATGGCCTTGAGAACAAGCCCCCGCGTGATGAGAAGTGGCGGTGGTGGAGAGCGGCTGTCGCTGAGGGTTTACTACGGAATTGCGGCCAGGATGGCGGAGAATTCCCGTTCGAGTTCGTGTACTGGGCTGATCTACGCTACGACTACCCGCTCCTCGGCGACGCCAACGACGAGCCTTACCGACCCGACGAGGAGTCCGGACCATTCCCACGCCTTGAGCCGGGATCTGACGCGAGCTTGAACGACGATATCGTCGGTAAGGTCTACCGCGGCTTGGCCGCACTCCAGACGGCGACGGGAGCGACGCCAATCGACGACGCGATCCTCGAACATCGCTTCGACGACCTGTGGCACTACCATTCCGAGACGCCGTTCGCCCGACAGGTCCGGCGTCGGCTCATCGATGTGCTCGAACAGCATGCCGGGAGGCGCACGCTCTTGGTCGCGCACTCGATGGGTTCAATCATCGCATACGACGCCTTACGCATGCTCGAACGCGAGGCGCCATCGGTGCGAGTCGAGCATCTCGTGACGTTGGGCTCACCCCTCGGACTCGCGGAGGTGAGGGCGAAGATCGGAGAGGAGAACGGTGAGGCTCGGGTCCCCAACAACGTGGATCGCTGGACGAACATGGCCGACAATCGCGACCTCGCCGCGGTGGCCGGTGAACTCTCGGACACCTTCGTGCCCAGCGACCGCGGTGTTGGCGTGACGGACATGGCGGTGGTGAACGCTTACCTGCGCCCGAACGGGTCAGCGAACCCGCACAAATCCTATGGCTATCTTCGGACGCCAGAGTTGTCTGAGCTGGTACTCGGCTTCACGTCGTACGAACGCGCCGATAGCGAGCAAGGGTAAACCGCTACTCTGACAATCGTGAGCAGCACTCGTGGCCAAGATCCCATCCAGAGGTTCAACGTAGGCAGCGCGGTGATAATTCGTTACAGTATAGCTTGCATAATGGAATGGCTTCGCTGGAATTGGACGGCTTTTGTTGCCTAATAAAACGGCAATTATTGAGGTTTTTAGCGTTGATTTGGCATGGTTAGACTTCTTATCCCCGGTGATCTCTAAGATGAGATCGTTTTGCTCCCGCCACCGCCTCGGCCCCGTCCGAAGGGCGGGCGTCCTCCAATCGAGAACCGGGCCGCACTGACGGATATCCTGTTCGTGCTGCGCTTAGGCCTGCCGTGGGGGATGCTGCCGGCCGAGATGGGCTGCGGCTCCCGCATGAGTTGCTGGCGGCGGCTGCGGGACTGGCAGGCGGCGGGTGTGTGGAGCCGTACGCCTCTGGTGAAGGCCGCGGTTGAGAGCATCGCACTCAGCGGTGAGGCCTGACCTTAATGCTGGCGTTAAGGTCAGCGGGTCGGGACGATGCGGGGCGAGCTACTGGAGAACGCCGAACGGCGGCGGCGCTGGTCGTTCGATGACAAGGTGCGGATCGTCGAAGCATCGTTCGAGACCGGCGTGTCGGTGTGTTCGGTGGCGCGCCGGTACGGGATCGCCCAGGGCCTGCTGTTCACGTGGCGTCGTCAGGCTCGGGAAGGCCGTTTGGGAGGGGACGAGCAGGCCCCGGTCTTCGTGCCCGTCGCGATCACCCCGGAGCCGTCACTTCCTGTTCCCACCCAGCAGTCGGATGATCCGCGTGCTCCAGCGCCGCTGCGTCGGCCTCGGCGCAAGAGCGGCGTCATTGAGATCGATCTCGGCGGCGGTCGGCGTCTCAAGGTCGACAGGGACGTCGATGCCGCGGCGCTGCGTCGAGTGCTCGATGCCCTGGAGGGCCGATGATCCCGCTGCCGGCCAACGTGCGGGTGTGGCTGGCGACCGGCCACACCGACATGCGCAAGGGCTTTTTCAGTCTCGGCCTGATCGTCCAGGAGACGCTCAAGCGCGATCCCCACGGCGGGCACCTGTTCGTGTTCCGCGGACGGCGCGGCGACCTGATCAAGGTCATCTGGCACGACGGCCAGGGGGCGTGCCTCTACACGAAGCGGCTCGACCGCGGCCGTTTCCTGTGGCCCTCGGTGGCGGACGGGGCGGTGACGATCTCGACGGCGCAGCTCGGCTACCTGCTCTCAGGCATCGACTGGCGGATGCCGCAGGAGAGCTGGCGTCCGAGCGCTCTGGGCTGAGGATAACGCGTTACAAAGCTTGAGGAATATGCTCTTCTCGCCAGCGTGCAGAACGCGCCCGAGCCCCCGCCGCTTCCCAACGATCTCGCCGCCGCCCACGCCATGATCCTGGCCGAGCGGGCGGCCCGGCTCGCCTCGGAGATCGCGGTCGAACGGCTGAAGTTGGAGGTCGCCCGGCTGCGGCGGGAGCGCTTCGGAACCTCCTCGGAGCGCAGCGCCCGGATCGACCAGCTCGAACTCGTCCTGGAGGATCTGGAGGAGACGCTGGCCGAGACCCAAGCGCAGGCGGCCGCCGAGCCCGAAGTGCTCTCCGGTGCGGCTTCCTCGCGGCGCAAGCCCGCCCGCCGGCCTCTGCCCGAGCACCTGCCGCGCGAGCGCATCGTCCATCCCGGCCTGACGACCTGCGCCTGTTGCGGCGGGACGCGCCTTCGCCTCCCCGGCGAGAACGTCACCGAGACCCTGGAGCGGATCCCGGCGCGCTGGGTCGTGATCCAGCACGTGCGCGAGCGCGTCTCGTGCAGCGACTGCGAGACGATCGCGCAGACCCGGGCCCCGTTCCATCCGATCACGCGCGGACGAGCGGGCCCAAACCTTCTCGCCGAGGTGATGATGGCCAAGTTCGGCCTGCACCTACCGCTGCATCGCCAGAGCCAGCGCTTCGCCCACGAGGGCGTACCGATCGACGTCTCGACGCTGGCCGGCTGGGTCGGAGCGGTGACGAGCGCCCTGTCGCCCCTGGTCGCCCGGATCGAGGCCCATGTTCGAGGAGCCGAGCGCCTGCATCTCGACGACACCCCCGTCCCGGTCCTGGCCAAGGGCAAGACCCGCACGGGGCGGCTCTGGACGGTGGTGCGGGACGACCGTCCCTTCGGCGGTCCCGAACCACCGGCTGTGGCCTACTTCTACTCCCCCGACCGCTCTGGCGCGCATGCCGAGACCTGGCTAGGCGACTTCCACGGCCTCGTGCAGGCGGATGCCTTCTCCGGGTTCGGTCGGCTGTACGAGCCCGGTCGCAAACCAGGCCCGCTCCGCGAGGCGGCCTGCTGGGCGCATGCCCGGCGCAAGTTCTTCGAGCTGGCTGACCTGAGGAAGGCTCCGATCGCCATCGAGGCGGTGGCGCGGATCGACGCGATCTTCGCGATCGAGCGCACCATCAACGGCCTGGGACCGGACGAGCGCCGTGCGCATCGAAGCGCCCGCTCGGCCGCCCTCGTCGCCGAGTTGAAGGCGTGGCTGCTGGCCAACCGCGCCAAGCTCTCGGCCAAGGCTCCGGTGGCGCGAGCGACCGACTACATGCTCAAGCGCTGGAGCGCCTTCATCCTCTTCCTCGACGACGGGCGCGTTTGCCTCTCAAACAACGCCGCCGAACGCGCGATCCGGCCCATCGCGGTAGGCCGCCGCAACTGGACCTTCGCCGGCTCGGATGCGGGCGGCCATCGCGCCGCGGCCCTCTACACGCTGATCGAGACCGCCAAGCTCAACGGCATCGATCCGCAGGTCTGGCTCGCCGACGTCCTCAACCGCCTGCCTGACCATCCGGCTCTACGCATCGACGATCTGTTGCCGTGGAACTGGACCCAACATCAGCCCAGGCAGATTGCCGCCTGACACCCCATCGGAAGCACGACCGCGGCCTTCACCGCAGGCGTACGTGGAGCCGCCTGCATCGCGTGCTTCTGGAGCGCCTGCACGCAGTGGGTGAGATCGACTGGAACCGGGCTTGCCTGTTATGCAGATTGCCGGCGTCGATCACGGTCTCCATGAGCATGTTCTGCGCCATCGCCAGTTGCTTGCGTAGCTCGGCGTTCTTAGCCTTAAGGGTGAGCAGGATTGCCGCTACGTCATCGCCTATTTGGCACCCGCCGCTCGCATCCGGGATGTCGGGCGTAGAACTGACATAGTTACCGCGTCGACAAGGTGCTGAGTCGGGACTCGTCGGCGTAGGCCTCGTCAACAGCAGAACTCGCGGACGCGCGCGCCGCCGTTTTCTCCAGGTCTGCGCCCAGTCGGATCACATCCTCGTTATAAAACCGAGGATATGGAATATTTTTGGCTGGCGTTAACGATTTAAATTCAATATTCATCCAGACGATTGGTAAATCTATGGTGGCGCCAGTGCTGAATAACAACTGGAAATTGTTTCCGACATTTCTGGTGTGTGCCGCAGCTTCCCTGACCATAGCCGGTCACGCTATCGCTGGCTTGCCGGACCCGGACCACCTTATATCGCAGAAAGGTAAGCAGTTCGGACCGCGGGACGTGGCTCTGCGTATCGGTGAGCACATCACCATCATCAACGACGATGCCAACTTCGTCCACCATGCCTACGTCGACACCGAGGAGTTCGCGTTCGACTCCGGCGATATCGAACCTGGGGCCAGGACCGTAATTACCTTCCCGCAGGAAGGCGACTTCACCGTCCTGTGCGGCGTTCATCCGAAGATGAGGCTCGCCGTCCGCGTTCGGTAGGCGGATCACCGCTGAGATCCACCCGCCGACCCCGCCTCAGATCACCGGCAGGCCGGCGAGGCCTTCGTACAGGGCCTCGTGGCCGACGTAGTACAGCGCCAGGAAGGTCGCGAGCGCACCACCGTAGTAGGCCGGCGCCCATGTGATGTCGCGGACCCGCACCGCGGTGCGCACGTCGTCGGCGGCGATGCCGAGCAGCACCACGATGATCCCGGAATGCCCGATCGCGTCGACCTTGCCGAACTCGAACACCGCCGAGACGAAGATCGCGGCCAGGATGATCGCCGCGGCGCGTCGCACCAGCGGGGTCCAGAGCAGCGCGAACGCCAGGGTGAACTCGATGACGCCGGCCGCCTGCATGAACAACTCGGGCGTCGCGCCCATGGTCATCTGTGGCTTGGCAGCGAGCAGCGGATCGGTCCACTGCGGGTAGGCCCACTTCTCGACCGAGGCCCACATCAGCGTGATGGCGGCGGTCCAGCGCACGATGTCGAGCGGACGCAGGCCGAAGGGCTTCAGGTTGAGACCTTGGCAGACGAGGTAGACCGCCACCCCGAGGAACACCGGGTAGTCGGCGAGGTGGAACACGCCGTACTGCGCGGTGGCGAAGCTGAATAGGAAGACGATGCCCAGGCCGGTGAGCGGCATGGTCCGGCGCCAGATCAGGCAGGCGGCCAGCGCGAGCTGGAACCACGGGATCCAGGCGATGTCAGTCTTGAGCTCCGGGGTGAGGATGATACCACCCATCCCCCACAGCGAGACGAAGAAGAAGCCCAGCGTGGCGCGGACCAGCAGCTCGGTGTCGGTTCGGACCCGGGAGGTCACACGATCCAGTGCGTTGAGCAAGGCGCCGCCCAGCGGCGTGCCCTCGGCCAGGCACCCAAACATCAGGCACAGGATGGCCAGACCAGCGAGCCACTCGAAGTCAGCGCACAGCACCTGCTCGAGGCCGCGCGGCTGCCCGGCGACGTCGTAGGCGCAGAACCATTTCACGTGAGCGCTGGCGGAGCTCGTACCGGCGAGGAGGGCCAAGGGTGGGGCTGCGAGGCTTGCCAGCGCGCGCGTACCCAGGCGACGCGTGAGCCTGAGCGCCGAGACCCGAACCATGATGACCTCGAAAGACGTGGCGGGCACCGCCCCGCCTACGTATTTCCTCACAAAGCTAAGCTTCGCGCCAATGAATTGTTAACCTATGTTGCGCGATGGTTAATAGTGACGCTGACCGTGAATTCAAAACACGAAGGCGTTCAGGTCGGCGCTTGGGATCTCGCCGCAGCAAGAAGCCGACGTCGGCCCGAATTAAGAACGTAGGGCAAGGTGAAGGTCCCACCTTCCAGAGCAGCGTCAGGCCTACGAGCCGTTCGACCAGCTCAGCAGATGGATTGAATTTTACGCATTGCCCGGCCGCTCTCTCACCACCTCACGTGCCAGCGTCGTGCCGCAGTACGAGGCAGATTATGCGCGCTTATAGAA
Organism: Methylobacterium sp. WL64; assembly: GCF_008039945.1. Classification (NCBI taxonomy): domain Bacteria; kingdom Pseudomonadati; phylum Pseudomonadota; class Alphaproteobacteria; order Hyphomicrobiales; family Methylobacteriaceae; genus Methylobacterium; species Methylobacterium sp. WL64. Next base: position 4,997 of record NZ_VRVA01000052.1, on the reverse strand, counting down.
CCGGTATGTCCGTCGTCGTCTTGGCTATCGCGCTCGCCGCGGCGGGATCGGCTCGCGCAGACCTGTCCAGCACTATCAGGATCGTGCTGCAGAAGGGGCGGCACTACGATCCCACTGACCTGTTCCTACACAAGGGCGACACCATTACCCTGGTCAACGGCGACGACAGCGCGGTGCATCACGCCTTCATCGAGGCCGATCGGTTCGCGTTCGATGCCGGCGACCAAGAGCCGGGCAAGCAGGCCACGCTGACACTGAAGCAGCCCGGGGACTTCATCATCCAGTGCGGCATCCACCCGAAGATGAAGCTTACCCTACACGTACAGTAGCTGCTGACCTCCACGGCGCGCGGCGCTCACGCATTCGTTTAGGCTACGGGCCTGAACGCTGTAGCCACGGGCTGGAAGGCTCGGATGAGATCGTCGTCCAATTGCCCGGTCATGCTCTGCAGAAGACCATAGGCCTTCTGGCCTGACATTGCTGGCCGGTACGGACGCAGCTCGATCAGCGCCCCGTAGACGTCGCAGACCGTCACCAAGCGCACGAAGTCCGGGATCTCCCATCCCCGGAGGCTATCGGGGTAACCGCTCCCATCGATCATCTCGTGGTGGGAGCGGACAGCCGCGAGCAGTTCGTCGCTGAAGCCGGCGGCCACGAGCATGGCATGACCGCGCTGCGCATGCGTTCGCATCACCGCCATCTCCGAATGAGTGAGCTGGCCCGGTTTATTCAGGATCTCGACGGGGATGTGGATCTTGCCGACATCGTGCAGCAGGGCGGCCCGCGTCAGGCGATGGCGATCAGCTGGGCGTAAGCCGAGTGCCCCTGAGAACGCCGCGGCGAGGGCGGCGACCAACAGGCAGTGTTGGTGCGTGGCATCGTCGAACTGCTGAACCGCTCGGACCCAGTCGTGGATGCCGATGTCACCGACGGCACGCACGACCAGGTCGGTGCCGATATCGGCCGTAGCGGGCGTGATCGATCGACTGGAGAACAGCGCGTGCTGGAAGAACTGTCGAGCTTCGACGGCTCGGGTTCGTGCGAGCACTGGGATCGATGTTCCCTGCAGGCGGTCCACGGCTTCGAGCATCTGTCGCACCCCGGCCGTGGCTGTAGCGCCCAGAACCTGAGCCTGAGCCTCTGCACGGGCGGCATTACCGTGAACGAGGAAGAGGTATGGGACGCCCTCACCTCGGAGCTGAGCCAGGATGCGGCGCAGGCGAACGATAGCGTCGGAGGTGAGCCCCCCGACATCGCTGACGATCAGAGCAGGAGCTATGGCTGGCACTGCGTCGTCGTACAGGTCGTGAACCTGACACCGCCCGCGCGCGCCGAGATCCCGGGACAGACGCTCGCCGCGAGCGACGTCGTCGGTAATCAGCAGAAGCTCGCTCATCGGTATCCATCGCCGGTCATCGGAAGCTCAGCGCAAATTTGAACGTCAGCCATCCTGATGCCCCGCGGCAAACGGGAATGGCGCTAACCCGGCGGTAGACCTCGCTCTGTTGTCGTCCTGCAGGCCTGAACTCGTTGAATGAGCAAGTCGATTAGAGCCAACGCTTCACGTGTCCTATCCCGCAAGTCTACGTTGATGCCAGCGATCCGGGTATCGAAGCTTGGTGCCCGCGCCTCCAGATCAGCCAGGATCGCGACCAACTTGGCCCGCTGTCCACGAAGCAGCGCCAGAATGGCGTCGAGACGCGCGACCGAGAGGTTCGAGGCTTGCCCCTCGACCAGCAGTTCCACCGCCGCGGCATCAAAACGAATGAGGGCGGATGCCTCGTCGCGCTTCAACCGCAGAGGGACGATCGTTCCGGTCACGACCCACGAACCTTGGGATCATCATCGCCCGTTCGATATGGTCCCTGGCGCAGGCCCTGCTTCAGCACGTGCTGAAGTGCCGTGGCTCGATCCACCGCCCAGTCGAGATCCCGATATGGGGCCATCCGGTCACCGAATGCCCGATCGATACGTGCGCAGCTCGCCGCGTACGACTCCGTCGGTTCTTCGACCGCTTCGCGCACGAGATCCGAGAGAGCATCGTCGAGGCTACGCCGCACGGCAGCGCTAACTTCCGATAGCTGAGCCCAGTCATGCTCGAGGATGGGGGCGGTGAAATCAGGGGGCTGGGCCATCGTCACGCGACCGCCCGTGCGGCTTCCCGAACCTGCCGCGTGGCGGCATCGACCCGCTCGCCCGCCCGGGCTATCGCCTCCATGCCGCCGGCGATCGTGGTTACGCCGTTCGCGGCCGTATGCATGCTCCCCGACATCTCGCGCGTAACCGCGGATTGCTCCTCGACCGCCGCCGCGATCGCCGCCGAAACCTCGTCGAGCTGATCGATGGTGCCCCGGATCGAACCGATCGCCTCGACCGCTTCGCGAGTCGCCGCCTGCGTCGCGGTGATCTGCCCGCGGATCTGGTCGGTCGCCTTGGCGGTCTGCTCGGCCAGGGCCTTCACCTCCGACGCGACCACTGCGAAGCCCTTGCCGGCTACACCGGCACGTGCCGCCTCAATGGTGGCGTTGAGCGCCAACAGGTTCGTCTGTGAAGCGATGCCCTGGATCAGCGCAACCACGTCGCCGATCTGCGCCGCCTGCCCACTCAACCCCGCCACGATGCTTCCCGTGCGTCGGGCCTGCTCGACCGCCTCACCGGCCATGCGTGCGGCTTGGGTGACCTGCTGGCTGATCTCGTCGACCGAGGCCGAGAGCTCCTCCGCCCCCGAAGCGACGCACTGGATGTCGTTCGAGACCTGTCCGACCGCACCGACGGCCTCCGCGGTCTGCCGGGTGACGTCCTCGACCGCAGAGCCGATAGCATCGAGGTCGGCACCGATCATCCGCTGCGCCTCGGTCCGGCGCTGACGCTCGTGCACCTGCGCGGTGATATCGGCAGCGAACTTGACCACCTGCAGCACCGTGCCGTCGACATCCTTGATCGGGTTGTAGGTCGCCTGGATCCAGACCTCGCGCCCGCCTTTAGCGATGCGTCGGAACTCGCCCGCTGCGAACTCGCCGCGTCCGAGGTGATCCCAGAACCCGCGATAGGCCGCCCCCGACTGTTCGGCGGCATCGACGAACACGCTGTGGTGGCGACCCACGATCTCGTCGAGGCGATACCCGACGGCGTCGAGAAAGTTCTGGTTGGCTTCCAGGATCGTGCCGGCTGGATCGAACGCGATCACTGCCCGCGAGCGGTGCAGGGCGGTGATCTGCCCGTCGAGATCGAGCGCGCGCATCTTCTGGGCGGTGATATCGGCGGCGAACTTGACCACCTTGACCACCCGGCCGGCGCGGTCGAGCACCGGGTTGTAGCTTGCCTGGATCCAGACAGGTCGACCGCCCTTGGCGATGCGCTTGAACTCGGCGGACTGGAAGCTTCCCTGCCGCAGCGCGTCCCAGAACGCGCGGTACTCGGCGCTGTCGCGGTGTGCCGCCTCGACGAACATGGCATGATGCTGCCCCCGTACCTCAGCCAGGATGTAGCCCATCGCCGTCAAGTCAAGAAGTTGGCGTTGGCGGTAAGGATGGTGCCGTCGGGCTGGAACTCGATGACCGCCTGTGAACGGTCGAGCGCATCGAGTTTGGCCGCGAGATCGGCGTGCGCACGCATTCCACCGAACATGGCATCACTCCCAGGATCGTTGAGGCTGCTCGACGACACCCAGGAGCCCAACGGCCTACGGTGCAGCCCACCGGCGCGTCACTCAAATGTGGCACCGTTGTCTAGATACTAGAGGAAGAAAGTTATTTATGCCTTAACGTGGCGATGCTCCCGGATCCGAGAGCTAATTTTGACACAGTTTATATTCCAGAAAACAGTAATCACGCTGCCGTGAACCGCACAGATACAACTTATGAGTGTTCAAAGATGCTGAGCGCGCGCAGTACCGCAGTTTGTCCGTCGTCAGATGATTTGGGACATTCAGCGGTGTTCAGGAGCGGAGGCTCTGGTCCATCTGGGGTGAGAGGTTAGGCGGCCTGCGCGTGGTGGCGCAAGCGGCGATCCATCAGGGTCTGGCGCTTGATGCGTTCCCGTTCGGCCAGGATCCCTTCGCCGCGTCCGAAGTAGACGTTAGCGGGCGTGAGGTTGCTCATGCTCTCATGGGCTCGGGCATGGTTGTAGTGTTCGACGAAGTCGGCAACCTGCGTCTCCAACTCGCCGGGCAAGTAGGCGTGTTCGAGCAGGATGCGGTTCTTGAGCGTCTGATGCCAACGCTCGATCTTGCCCTGCGTTTGAGGATGGCATGGCGCACCGCGGATGTGGGTCATGCCCCGAATGCCGAGCCAGTCAGCCAGATCGCTGGCGACGTAGCTCGGCCCGTTGTCGGAGAGCAGGCGTGGCCGCTGCATTACCCACGCCTGATCGAGTCCAGCCGCACCCAGCGCCAAGTCGAGTGTGGCGGTGACGTCGCTGGCCTGCATCGTCGTGCACAGCTTCCAGGCGACGATGTAGCGTGAGAAGTCGTCCAGGACCGTCGACAGATCGTACCAGCCCCAGCCAACGACCTTCAGGTAGGTGAAGTCCGTCTGCCAAAGCTGGTTGGGCGCGGTGGTCTTATCGCGGAACTGGTCGGCGGCCTTGATAACGATATAGGCCGGGCTGGTGATCAGGTCCTGAGACTTGAGCAACCGGTAGACGGTCGCTTCCGAGACGAAGTAGCGCCGCTCGTCGGTGAAGCGCACCGCCAGCTCACGCGGACTGAGTTCAGGCTGCTCCAGAGCCAAGGCAACGATCTGCTCGCCGATCTCCGCAGGTAGACGGTTCCAGACCCGGCTCGGCTGCGAAGGATGGTCATTCAACGCCTCGGGGCCGCCGCGCTGGTAGGCGTCGTACCAGCGGTAAAACGTCGAGCGCGTGATGCCGAGCTTTTCCAGGGTGGCACGCACTGGCAGGTGGGATTGCTCGACGAGTCGGATGATCTCCAGCTTCTCGGGGGCCGGGTACCTCATGCCTCGTCGCCCCCAACCCCGCTCATGCTTATGGGATGGCCC
>NZ_VRVA01000051.1:0-38656 GCF_008039945.1 Methylobacterium sp. WL64 | reverse complement strand
TCCCCTCTCCCGACCCCCTTCGGGGGCCACCCTCCCCCGCAGAGGGGGGAGGGAGCGCGCGCGTTGCAGTGGCGCGTGACAACCCAAGCACCGCCCCCGCCGGCGACGTCCACGCCAGCCCGTCGGTGCGCCAGCTCGCCCGCGAGCTCGGAATCACCCTCGACCGCGTGCTCGCCACGGGTCCCAAGGGGCGGATCCTGCGCGAGGACCTGCACGCCTTCGTCAAGGCGGCGCTCCAGGCCCCGGCCCAGGCGCCGGCCGCCCCCTCGGGCATCGGCGCCGGCCTGCCGCCCTGGCCGCAGGTGGATTACGAAAAGTTCGGCCCGGTGCGGCGCGAGCCCCTGTCGCGGATCCAGACAATCTCCGGGGCCAATCTCAGCCGCAACTGGCTGACCATCCCACACGTGACCAATTTCGACCGGGCCGACGTCACCGAGATCGAGGCGTTCCGGGTCGGACTCAACACGGAGACGCGGACACCGCCGGCGCGGGTGACCATGGTGGCCTTCCTGATCAAGGCCGCCGCCCTCGCGCTGCGGGCCTATCCGCGCTTCAACACCTCCCTGGAGGGCTCCGACCTCGTCCTCAAGGACTACGTCCATGTCGGCTTCGCGGTGGACACCCCGAAGGGCCTGATGGTGCCGGTGGTGCGCGATTGCGACCGCAAGGGCCTGATCGAGATCGCCACCGAGATGGCGGCGCTCGCCGACAAGGCCCGGGCCGGCAGCCTCTCGGGCTCGGAGATGCAGGGCGGCTGTTTCTCGGTGTCGTCGCTCGGCGGCATCGGCGGCGACGGCTTCACCCCGATCATCAACGCCCCCGAGGTCGCGATCCTGGGCGCGGCGCGCTCGCGCACGGAGGCGGTCTGGGACGGCAAGGCGTTTCAGCCGCGCCTGATCCTGCCGCTCAGCCTGTCCTGGGACCACCGGGTCGTGGATGGGGTCGCCGCCGCCCGCTTCCTTGGCCACATCGCGTCGGTCCTGTCGGACCTGCGCCGGGCCGTGCTGTGACGGACGCCGCCATGACCGAGACCCGCGAGATCCGCGTCCCCGATATCGGCGACTTTTCCGGCGTACCCGTCATCGAGATCCCGGTGGCGCCGGGGGACGCCATCGCGCGCGACCAGACCCTGCTGGTGGTCGAATCCGACAAGGCGACCCTCGACATCCCCGCGCCTTTCGCCGGCCGATTGATCGAGATCCTGGTCGGCCTCGGCGACACCGTCTCGGCCGGAACCCTGATCGCCCGCGTGGCCAGGGAGGCGGAGACGACAGCGTCCGTCGATGCGCCCGCCGTCGCGCCCCCGGATGAGTCCTGCGACGTCCTCGTGATCGGCGGCGGGCCCGGCGGCTACGCGGCCGCTTTCCGGGCCGCGGACCTCGGGCAGCGCGTGATCCTGGTGGAGCGGGAGGCGACGCTGGGGGGCGTCTGCCTGAATGTCGGCTGCATACCCTCGAAGGCGCTGCTGCACGTGGCCGCCGTCACGGAAGAAGCCGGTCGCCTCGCCGCCCACGGGATCAGCTTCGGCCCGCCGGCGATCGACCTCGACAAGCTCCGGACGTTCAAGGCCGGCACCGTGCGGCGCCTGACCGACGGGCTCACCCAGATGGCGCGCCAGCGCAAGGTCGAGGTCGTGCGCGGCACCGCGCGCTTCACCGGGGCGAACGCGGTCTCGGTCGCGCTGCAGGCGAGCGGCAGCCGCGCCGTCGCGTTCAGGAGCGCCATCGTGGCGGCGGGCTCGTCGCCGGTGTCCCTGCCGATGCTGCCGGACGACCCCCGCATCGTGAACTCGACGGGCGCGCTGGAGCTACCGTTCGTGCCCCGCCGCCTGCTGGTGATCGGCGGCGGCATCATCGGCCTGGAGATGGCGACGGTCTACAGCGCGCTCGGCGCCCGGGTCGACGTGGTCGAGCGCCTGCCGAACCTGCTGGAGGGGGTGGACCGGGACCTCGTGGCGGTCTGGACCAAGCGCAACGCCCACCGGTTCGACCGGGTCCTGACCGGCGCGGAGGTTGTCTCGGCCACCGCCACCCCGGACGGCATCGCCGTCACGCTCGCGGGCGAGCCGGAGCCGCGGGTCTACGACCTCGTACTCCAGGCCGCGGGTCGGCGTCCGAACGGCGATGGGCTGGGCCTCGACGCGGCGGGCGTCGCGGTGGAGCGCGGCTTCGTGCCCGTGGATTCGCAGATGCGGACCACCGTGCCGCACATCCTGGCGGTGGGCGACCTCGTCGGGCAGCCGATGCTGGCCCACAAGGCGGTCCACCAGGGCCACGTCGCCGCCGAGGTGGCGGCCGGCCACAAGGCCGGGTTCGACGCCGCGGTGATCCCGTCGGTGGCCTATACCGATCCCGAGATCGCCTGGGCCGGCCTCACCGAGACCGCCGCGAAAGCCGCCGGCCGGGCCGTCGCGGTGGCGCGCTTCCCCTGGGCCGCCTCGGGCCGGGCCATCGCCAACGGCGCCGATTACGGGCTGACCAAGCTGCTGTTCGACGCGGAGACGCAGCGGATCGTCGGCGGCGCCATCGTGGGGCCGAGCGCGGGCGACATGCTCGGCGAGATCGTGCTCGCCATCGAGATGGGCGCCGACGCCACCGACATCGGGCGCACGATCCACCCGCACCCGACGCTCGGCGAGACCATCGGGCTCGCGGCCGAGGCGGCGCTCGGCCTCTGCACCGACCTGCCGCCAGCCCGGCGGTAGCAGCGGCCTCGACCCAAAGGCCGAGGTTGGGTAAACGTTCGCCCGCGAGGCCGGACGCGCCCGACCGGGCGTGAGACCAACAGGACGCCTCCACCCGGGGGGATTCGGGCCGAGACGATGCGGTGGACCGAATTACGCTCTCCGGGGATTCCCGATGCCCAGACTCACCTTCGCCGCCCTTGATCCACGGGCCGTCAGACGCTGCGTCGCCTTCCTGGTCCGGCGCGACTGGGCGCTCCATCTCGGTCTCGCGGCGGCGCTGGCGGGCCTTCCGATGAGGCCGTCGGCGGTCGCGGCGGAGGCTCCGGCCGCGACCCAGCCGCAGGCCGCGCTGATCGCCGCGCTGCAGGGCCGCGTGCTGGCGGCGCACAGCGCGACCCTGGCGCTGGAGAGCTGGTGCGCCGACCACAGGCTCGCCGGCGACCCGCACCTCGTTGCCTGGCGCATGGACGTGGCCGACAAGCCGCTCAGCGCCGCCCAGCGTGCCCGCCTGGCGATCGGTCCCGACGAGCCCGTGCGTTACCGCCGGGTCCGGCTGGCCTGCGGCGACCGGGTGCTGTCGGAGGCGGACAACTGGTACGTCCCGGCGCGCCTGACGCCCGAGATGAACGCGACCCTCGACGGCACCCGCACGCCCTTCGGCCGGGTGGTGCGCCCCCTGGAGCCGACCCGGCAGACCATCGCGGTCCGCCCCTTCGCGCAGCCGGCGGCGCCCGGCCCCGACGACAAGCTGTTCGAGATCGACGCCGTGCTCTCCACCGGGGCCGGACAACCGTTCTGCGAGGTCGCCGAGACCTATCTGGGCGGTGCGCTGCCCGAAGCGTCGCGGTAAGACGGCGTCCCACAGAATCGGTTCGGGAGGATGAGGATGCGGCGTACGGTCTTGCGTTCGGTCTCAGCGGCACTTGTGGTCTCGGCGGCTCTGGCGTCCGGCGGCCCGGCCCTGGCGGCCGATCCCGCGGGCCTCTGGCTGACCGAGACCGGCAGCTCCCGGGTGAAGGTCACCCCCTGCGGCGGCGGCTATTGCGGCACCATCGTCAGCGCCCCCGGCAAGGCGCTGGACGCCAAGAACCCGGACCCGGCCCTGCGGGGCCGCAGCGTCGTCGGCGTGCAGATCCTGAACGCCCCCCAGGCGGACGGATCGGGCTACAGCGGCTCGCTCTACAACCCGAACGACGGGAAGACCTATTCCGGCGCGCTGCGGCTGACCGGCCCGAACGCCCTCGAAGTCTCGGGCTGCGTGATGAGCGTGTTCTGCAAGCGCCAGACCTGGACGCGGGTGAACTGACCCGCTTCGTGACCCGGACGATTCGCGCCGCCGCCCGCGCAACCTGTTTGGTCGGACCGGCCTCCGCCCGAGTGATCGCATCCCCGACCGGCACCGTGGTCGTCGTGCCGCCCGGCCCCCCGGGGTGGTGACGCCGCAATCGAACGCCACCGGTGCCGAGAGCGCCCTCACCGACTCGCCGACGGGACGGCCGGCGGACTCGATCTCCAACGATTCCGCCGCTGCCGGCAACGCCAACCAGTCCTCGCAGGTCGCCCCCAGGGCGGAGGCGGCGGGCAGTAGACATACCTCGCCAGGGCCTGTCCCGGACGCGTCGTTTGCGTTCGGGGCAACCTCCGAAGGTGGCGCCACCAGCCCCTACGCGGTGTTTAAGCCGAAGTCGGGATTGTGTTGTCCCGCTTGACCAGTGCCCCTGGTCTTTACAGACGCCGTCCTGAAAACAGCCTCTTCATCCCGGCGCGCCGTAGGCGAGCCCGGGATGACAGGGTAGCGGCTGGAATGCGCGCGGAAACCTTGGATCCGTGAGGACAGTGGGTGCCGTGGCTTCAGGATGGGGGTGGGACCGTCCCACTATCCTCAAGCCGCGTCGGTCAGCGCCTGCTCGATCGCGTCGAGCGCCGCCTCGGCACCGGCACCGTTGGGGCCGCCGGCCTGGGCCATGTCGCGACGGCCGCCGCCACCCTTGCCGCCGAGCGCGCCCGCCCCGGCCCGCACCAGCCCGACCGCGTCGTAACGGCCGGTCAGGTCCTCGGTGACGCCGACCACGAGGCCCGCCTTGCCGTCGGCCGCGACCCCGACGATCGCCACGATGCCGGAGCCCAGGCGCTTCTTCTCCTCGTCGATGATCGGCTTGAGGTCGCGCATGTCGAGCCCCTCGACCACCGAGCGCCGGAATGCCACGCCGCCGATCTCGCTCTGGCGGGCGTTGGACCCCGATCCGGTCTCACCGCCCATCGCCAGCTTGCGCCTTGTGTCGGCGAGCTCCCGCTCCAGGCGACGCTTGTCCTCCATTAGCGCGGTGAGGCGGTCTGGCGCCTCCGCGACCGGGGCCTTCAGGATGCCGGCCAGCGCGGCCAGCGTGCGGGCCTCCTCGGCCCGGTGGCGGCGCGCCGCGTCGGCGGTAAGCGCCTCGATCCGGCGGACGCCGGCCCCGACCGCGCTGTCGCTGACGATGGTGATCGCCCCGATATCGCCGGTGCGCCCGGCATGGGTGCCGCCGCACAGCTCGATGGAGAAGTTCTTGAGCCGGCCGCGGTCGGTCTCGGCGCCGGACGCGTCCACCGGCAGGCCCATCGAGACGACCCGGACCTCGTCGCCGTACTTCTCGCCGAACAGGGCCCGGGCGCCGGACGCGATGGCGTCGTCCACGGCCATCAGCTTGGTCACCACCGGGGCGTTCTGGAGCAGCACCGCGTTGGCGATGTCCTCGACCCGGGCCAGCTCGTCCGCCTCGATCGGCTTCGGATGGCTGATGTCGAAGCGCAGCCGCTCGGGGCTGACCAGAGAGCCCTTCTGGGCGACGTGGTCGCCGAGAACCTGCCGCAGGGCCTCGTGCAGGAGGTGCGTGGCCGAGTGGTTGGCACGGATCGCCTTGCGGCGGGCGTGGTCGACCTTCAGCTCCACGGCCTGTCCGAGCCCGAGGGTACCCGCCTCCACGCTGACGTGGTGGACGAACAGGTCCCCGAGCTTCTTCTCGGTGCCGGTGACGCGGACCTTCAGGCCTGGCGCCAGGATCAGGCCGGTATCGCCGACCTGTCCGCCGGACTCGGCGTAGAACGGCGTCTGGTTGACCAGCGCGAGGCCGGTCTGCCCCGCCTCGAGGCTCTTCACCTCGGCGCCGTCGCGCAGCAGCGCGGTCACGATGCCCTCGGCGGCCTCGGTCTCGTAACCCAGGAACTCGGTGGCGCCGACGCGCTCGCGGATGCCGAACCAGACCGTCTCGGTGGCGGCCTCGCCGGAGCCCTTCCAGGCCTCGCGCGCCGCCTGCTTCTGGCGCTGCATCGCGGCCGTGAACGCCTCGGTATCGACCCCGATGCCCCGGGCCTTGAGGGCGTCCTGGGTGAGATCGAGGGGGAAGCCGTAGGTGTCGTACAGGGTGAAGGCGGTGTCGCCCGAGAGGTTTTCGCCGGCCTTGAGATCGCGTGTCTCGGAATCGAGGATCGACAGACCCCGTTCCAGGGTGCGGCGGAAGCGGGTCTCCTCCAGCTTCAGGGTCTCGCCGATCAGCGCCTCGGCGCGCATCAACTCGGGATAGGCTTGGCCCATCTCGCGCACCAGCGTCGGCACCAGGCGGTACATGGTCGGCTCGCGGGCGCCGAGGATCTCGGCATGCCGCATGGCCCGGCGCATGATCCGGCGCAGCACGTAGCCGCGCCCCTCGTTGCCCGGCAGCACGCCGTCGGCGACCAGGAACGAGGCGGCGCGCAGGTGGTCGGCGATCACCCGGTAGGACGCCATCGTGGCGGGCTCGGGCGCCCGCGAGACGGCGTGCGCCACGGCGTCGATCAGCGCCTTGAACAGGTCCGTGTCGTAGTTCGAGTGCACGCCCTGGAGGATCGCGGCCATGCGCTCCAGGCCCATGCCGGTATCGATCGAGGGCCGGGGCAGCGGGTTGCGCACCCCCGGCTCCAGCTGCTCGTACTGCATGAACACGAGGTTCCAGAACTCGAGGAAGCGGTCGCCGTCCTCGTCCGGGGAGCCGGGCGGTCCGCCCTGGAGCGCCGGGCCCTGGTCGATGAAGATCTCCGAGCACGGGCCACAGGGGCCGGTGTCGCCCATCTGCCAGAAGTTGTCGGAGGTCCCGATCCGGATGATCTTCTCATCCGGGAAGCCGGCGATCTTTTTCCACAGGTTCGCGGCCTCGTCGTCGTCGGCGTAGACGGTGACGAGCAGCCGGTCGGGCTTGAGGCCGAATTCCTTGGTGATCAGCGTCCAGGCCAGCTCGATCGCGCGGTCCTTGAAGTAGTCGCCGAACGAGAAGTTGCCGAGCATCTCGAAGAACGTGTGATGGCGCGCGGTATAGCCGACGTTGTCCAGGTCGTTGTGCTTGCCGCCGGCCCGCACGCATTTCTGCGCCGTGGTGGCCCGGTCGTAGCCGCGCTTCTCGACGCCCGTGAAGACGTTCTTGAACTGCACCATGCCGGCGTTCGTGAACATCAGCGTGGGATCGTTCTTCGGAACGAGGCTCGAGGAGGGCACGGCCTCGTGTCCCGCACGCGCGAAGAAGTCGAGGAAGGTCGACCGGATCTCGTTGACGCCGCTCATCGGGGCAGAACTCTAAGCAGGGCTCAAGGGACTGGGCCGCCACCCGTTTCAGGCGCGACCCGCATGCCGCCCTCTTAAGGACGGATCAGGCCCGAGTCACGGGCGCCCCGCCGCGAAATCACCCCGGCCCGCCCCATCGCCGCCACAAGCACGGCCGTGTTGTCGCCACATCTGTCAAGCGATGGTGTGTCCGTGGCGCCGTCAAGGGCGCGTGAGGATTCGGGTAGACGATGCAGGGCCGCACGGTCGGATCGCCGAGGAACGTCACGGGTCAGCAGGGCCGGTTCGGCTCCGGCCGGGCCGATGCCATCACCGCACAGCCGATGCTCGGCCGTGCCCACGGGAGCGTCCCGGCGCTGGCCCGCTCGGTGCTGACGATATCGCTGATCGCCGGCGGCCTCAGCGCCGCGCTGATCGGCTCGGGGGTCGATCTCGGCAAGGTCGGGCTGAGCCAGGCGGTCTCCTCCGCGCAGGCCGCCACCGAGCCGCCGATGCCGCGCCCGCGCATCCACACCGTCGCTCTCAGCGAGGAGCTGGAGCGGACCCCGCTGCGCGCGTCTGCGAGCTTTGCCGCCGTGCACGACCTCGACACCGCCGTAGGCTCCAACGGCGTCGACCGCGTGTCCTACGATTTCCTGCTCTCGGAGAGCGCCGGCGGCGACCCGAACGACATCCTCGAATTCGGCCCGATGAAGATCCGGCGCCACCTGGTGCAGACGATCGTGCGGGCCGCCCAGGCGGTGCAGACCGACCCGGTCCTGCTCATGGCGGTGGCCGACAAGGAGTCGAGCTTCGTCACCGCGGTCCAGGCCAAGACCTCCTCGGCCACAGGCCTCTATCAGTTCATCGAGCGCACCTGGCTCGGCGTGGTCCGCGACTTCGGCGCCAAGTACGGGCTGGAGAAGGAGGCCGCGCTGGTCACCGCCGACGCCAACGACCGGCCGGCGATCACCGACGCCGCCGAGCGCGCCCGGGTGCTCGAGTTGCGCCGCGACCCCTATCTCTCGGCGCTGATGGCCGGCGAGATGCTGAAGCGCGACGCCGGCCGCATCGCCCAGCGCATCGGCCGCGAGCTCACCCTCGGCGAAGTCTACCTCGCCCACTTCCTGGGCGCGGACGATGCCGGGGAGTTCCTGGCCAACGTCGTCAACAAGCCGGCCGCCGCCGCGGCCGTGCTGCTGCCCGGCCCGGCCCGGGCCAACCGCTCGATCTTCTTCGCCGCCGGACGCTTCGTCGGCCGCGGCCGGCACCGCAAGCCGGCCAGCCTCTCGGTGGCGCAGGTCCACGAGAAGTTCGAGGCGATGATGAGCACCCGCGGCACGCGGTACCAGAACGTCCAGGCGGTCTCGGGGATCATGGCCTACGCGGACGCCGCCACCGGCGTCGCCACGCAGTAACAGCACAGCGAGCGGGCCTCTATTCGCGGTCTCGCGCGCAACTCCCGGCGTCCCGTCGACGTTCGTCCACAAGCGCCGCGCTCACCTGCGGCGTGACACGGAGACTTCGGGGGAAGTTCTTGAGAAAGCCTCTGACGGGCACGGCCGCGCCGCTCACCGATACGCTCTCGCCGAGCAGCATGCCGCTCGACCAGATCGGGCAGACGCTGGCGTCGATCTACGACGACCTCATGTCGGAGGGCGTGCCGGAACACCTTGCCGCCCTGGTGCGCCGGGTGCGGCAGGCCGAGGTCGAGCCGTCCGTCGCTCCGACGCCGAGCCCGCAGGCCGCCGAGGCGGCGAGCCCGCGCCTGGCGCTGGTGGTCGAGGACGACCCGCAGCTGCGCGCGCTGGCCGAGACCCTGCTGGAGGAGACCGAGCTCGAGGTCGTCGGCTGCGACAGCGCCGAGGCCGCCCTGGTCGTGCTCCAGGCCCGCGGCGGCGACGTCGCCCTGGTCTTCGCCGACATCCAGCTCGCGGGCGCCATGACCGGTCTTCAGCTCGCCCGCGCGGTGGCGACCCTGTGGCCCCGGGCCCGCCTGGTGGTCACCACCGGCCAGGGCGGCCGCCGGCCGGACCTGCCGAGCGAAGCGGTGTTCATCGCAAAGCCCTGGCGCCCCTTCGACGTGCTGGTGGAGGCCGAGCGGGCGACCACGGATCCGGCACCTCCGGTCACCTGAGACGGCGACAGGCCCGGCCCTTGCATTGACGGTCGACGTATCGGCGCGAGGAGCCTCCAGTTTGCCGATCCTGTCCGTCCGTCACCGCACGGTCTACCGGTACCGGCGCCCGGTCGCCTTCGGCGAGCACCGGATCATGTTCCGGCCCCGGGACAGCTACGACCAGCGCCTGATCGAGGCCTCACTCGAGATCACACCCGAGCCCACGGCCCTGCGCTGGATGTTCGACGTGTTCGGCAATTGCGTCGCGGTGGCGACCTTCGGGGGCCGGGCCGAGACCCTGACCTTCGTGTGCGGGATCACCCTCGACCACACCCCCGAGCACGCCCCGGTCTTCCCGCTGGCGCCCCACGCCACCCATTACCCGTTCGGGTACGGGGTCGAGGACATGCCCGACCTGTCCCGGTCGATCGAGCGGCAATGGCCCGATCCGCGCCACGAGGTCGATGCCTGGGCGCGCAGCTTCATCCCGGCCGACGGCCGGATCCCGACCCAGGAGCTGCTCGCCGACATGACCCGGAGCGTGCGGGCGAACTTCACCTACCTCGCCCGCTCCGAGAAGGGCGTGCAGGAGCCGCTGACGACCCTGCGCAGCAAGCGCGGCTCGTGCCGGGACTTCGCGGTGCTGATGATAGAGGCGGTCCGGGCGCTCGGCATGGCCGCCCGGTTCGTCTCCGGATACCTGTATAACCCGCGCAACGACCGCGCCCGCCATGTCGGCGGCGGCTCGACCCATGCATGGCTGCAGGTCTACCTGCCGGGCGCCGGCTGGATCGAGTTCGACCCGACCAACGGGATCGTCGGCAACCGCGACCTGATCCGCGTGGCGGTGGCGCGCGATCCGGCGCAGGCCGTGCCGCTGCACGGCTCGTTCTTCGGGCTCGCCAGCGACGATCTCGGCATGCGGGTGGACGTCGATGTGGTCGAACTGCCTGACGACGAGGCACGAACACCAGGATTTGAAGCTCATCCGCCGATCGTGGCGCGTTGAGCCCGCGGATCCGGATGGAACATGCGGGGCGACCCGCCGGGGCGAGAGGACAGCAGGTGGCCGCGATGAAGATCAGGACGGGTTACGATATCGGCTTCAGCCTGACCCAGCCCACGCCCATGGTCCTGATGCTCAGCGTCCATCCCTCCCGGATGCCCGACCTGCTGACCCCGCAGGAGATCCGGTTCGATCCGTGGGTCCCGTCGCATACGTACCGGGACGTGTACGACAACGTCTGCCATCGCATCGTCGCGCCGCCCGGCCTGATGACGATCTCGGCCGACTTCACGATCCAGGATTCCGGGCTCCTCGACGCCTACGTCCCGGAGGCCCAGCAGATCCCGGTCCAGGACCTGCCGGACGACGTGATGGTCTTCCTGCTGGGCTCCCGCTACTGCGACACCGACAAGCTCTCCCAGACGGCCTGGTCGCTGTTCGGCAACACGCCCGAGGGCTGGGCCCGGGTGCAGGCGATCGTCGCCTACACGCACGAGCGCATCCGGTTCGACTACCAGCGCGCCGACGCGACCCGCACCGCCCATGACGGCTTCATGCAGCGCGAGGGCGTCTGCCGCGACTTCGCGCATCTCGCGGTGGCGTTCTGCCGGTGCATGAACATCCCGGCCCGCTACGCCACCGGCTACCTCGGCGACATCGGCGTGCCGAAGGACCCGGCGCCGATGGATTTCTCCGCCTGGTTCGAGGTCTACCTCCAGGGACCCGACGGCCCGCGCTGGTACACGTTCGACGCGAGGCACAATCGCCAGCGGATCGGCCGCATCGTCATGGCCCGGGGCCGCGATGCCACCGACTGCGCGATCTCGACCAATTTCGGCTACGCCCACCTGGCGCGCTTCGACGTTCACACCGACGAGGTCGCGTGACGCGTCGGTGATCACGAACGATGGTTACTGATGTTCGGAGCGGGGCGATGCAGAGCGCAGGGTGTGGCGCGCGGCACGCGCGAACCCGCTTACGTATTCCAACGTCAGCGAAAATCTTCTTCGGCGGGTGGAACTGCCAACCTATGCTCACGCTTGTAATAGCAAAGGTTATCGCACAGGCAGGCACACCATGAAGACCTCGGCCACCGCCCTCGCGGCGCTCCTTGCCGCAACTGTTCTGTCCGCCGCGCCGGCGCTGGCCGCCCCGGCCTACGATCCCTTCGGCACCAACGGCGCCGAGGAGTATTACTCGGATCCGGGCCAGTACGGGTACCAGGGCACCCCGGGCTACGGCCAGGGCGTGCAGGACGCGCCGCAGGCGCAGGTCCAGCCGATCCCCCGCGAGATCGTGGCGTTCAACGCCCCCTACGCGCCGGGCACGATCGTCGTCTCCACCGCCGAGCGCCGCCTGTACTACGTGATGGGTAACGGCGAGGCGATCCGCTACGGCGTCGGCGTCGGCCGGCCGGGCTTCAGCTGGAGCGGCGTCAACAAGGTCACCGCCAAGCGCGAGTGGCCGTCCTGGACGCCCCCGAAGGCCATGATCGCCCGCCGCCCCGACCTGCCGCGCTACATGGCCGGCGGCATCGAGAACCCGCTTGGCGCCCGCGCCATGTATATCGGCAGCACCGAATACCGCATCCACGGCTCCAACGAGCCGGACACGATCGGCCAGGCGGTGTCTTCGGGCTGCATCCGGATGACCAACGACGACGTCACCGATCTGTACGAGCGTGTGAAGGTCGGCGCCAAGGTCGTCGTGCTGAACTGAGCTGACGACGGATCCGGATCTTCGGTACCCGCCTCATCGTGAGGCTGAGGGTGAGGTGATCCGGGCGCACAGAGCTTTCTGGACATGAAGCCGGCCGGTCACCGTCGTGACCGGCCGGCTTTTTCGTTGCCGAGCACCTGTCGGCGCCGCATCGTCGCCGGAACGACGCGGCGTCGTCTGGACGACCGCCGCATAACGGTAAGTCTCCGCGCCTCCACCTCGGCCCACCACCATCCCTAGACCCCGGCCGTCGCGGATAGCGGACGGAACGAGGCTCAGCGCGCTTCGTCGGCGTCCAAGATCGGTCGCCGCACGGGGGCATCGAAACGGGTCCGGTCGAGGTCGATCTCGAAATCGACCGCATCGGACCTCAAGACGCCTTCTGGTGCGGTCGAAACATGAAGGCGCCACCCCTCATCCGTCCGCTCAAAGGGTTCGACGCGCATCTGGTTCCGGTAGATCGGGGCGACGTGGCGCAGCGTCGGCAGGGACTTGAAGAACTTGAGCTTGCCGCCCCTGTCATAGTCCATCGTCGAGGGCGACAGCACTTCGACCACCGCGAGCGGCTAAAGAGCCGCGGCCAGGGGGCGATGGCAACCCACCGTCGTTGACGGCCCATCGGGGCCGCGACGTCGGACTGTGCCTACCGCGGCCCGCCACCCCGACGCAGGGCGACCTCCTGGCCCTGACTGTCGAGGGCACCGGACGGGTGCAAACAATCCAAATGACCTATCCCGTTGGTTTCGATCGGGTATCAGGGTGGTTGGACGCCGGCTCAGCAAGCGTCGCAGATGCTGCCGAGGACGGGGTCGAGATCCTTCTGGCGCGTCGTCCGCGCGTTCGGATCGTGCAGCGGAGCCGCCGCACGCCCCGGCGGGACCGTCTGGCCCACCGACGAGCGGTAGGGCGCGTTCACGGTCGTCTCGGGTCCGCCGCCCGTGCCGGTGACGGGGTCGGCCTGCGAAGCATCGACGCACGCCGGCGACGCGATCAGGCCGAGGATCAGTCCGGCTCGCTTCAGGCTCGTGCGTGTCATGGCGCGACGGCTCCTCAATGCCCTTCGGGTTGATGGCGAAGTCTTCCATCAAGAGGCCGCCATCGCTCATGGCGGCTGCGACGGGCTCCCTCTCCCAAGCGCGAGAGGTTTGGGGTGCGAGGCGCGCCGCTTACGCCGGGGTCGCACCCATCACGCTGTTCCGATCCCGGGCGGGGGACGGGTCCCGCGACCGATCAGCAGCGGTTTCCACCGGCGGTCTGGCCGTACTGCTTCACGGGACGCGTCTGCTGGTTGGCGTTGCCCTCGGCCGCCGAGCTCATCGGACAGCCCTCGTAGTAGGGGTTGTCGTGGACGCCGAGGCCGAGCGAATGCGTGGCTTCGACGTCGTAGGGCGCAAAGCCGGTCCAGCGGGCACCGTTATCGGCCATGGCAGACGAGACCGGGGCAACGCCAAGGAGAAGGGCGGTGACGGCGGCGGCGATACGGGTCTTCATAAATAAACTCACGCTCTTACAAGTACGGTTCGATTGGTCGAACCCGCTTCCTCTTGCTTGAGACTGATATGGGGACGCCAACGCCATCGTGACGTGCCGGCGCGCACGCACCGGTGGGGATTAAAAATTGGCGGCGCCTTATCGCGACTGCGCGCGTATTGCGCCGCCATTTTACAACTTTTGATAATGCCGCGTGCCGCGCGGGTATCGGAACGGCGGCGTCAGGCGAGCACGGCGATCGTGGGCTTCGACAGGTTCCGCCCGTGGAGTCCGGATCGGCGCCCCGTCCATGCATCGCACCGATCGTTCCGGTTCTCCGATGCGAAGCCCGGACTGAGAACGCGCCTTATCCCGCGTTCACCACATCCCGATGAAGGCTAGAGAACCTTTGCCCGCACCGTGGTGACGACGATCTCGGCCACGATCACCACCGCGAAAATTGCGGCCAGCACCACGGCGACCTGATCCCAGTAGAGCAGATTCAGCGCCGTATCGAGCGCGACCCCGATGCCGCCTGCCCCGACCAGGCCGAGGACGGCGGATTCGCGGATGTTGATGTCCCACCGGAACAGCGCGATCGACCAGAAGGCCGGCTTCACCTGCGGCCAGTAGCCCATCAGCAGCGTGGCCCGCCGCCCGGCGCCCGCAGCCTGCAGGGCCTCGATCGAGCCGCGGTTCGATTCCTCCAGCGCCTCGGCCAGGAGCTTGCCGGTGAAGCCCACCGAGCGCAGCGCGATCGCCAGCGTTCCGGCGAGCGGTCCCGGGCCGAACACCGCCACGAACAGCAGCGCCCAGACCAGGGAATTCACAGACCGGGAGGTCACGAACACGAACTTGGCGAACAGGTTCAAGGGGAGGCTGGGGGTGATGTTGCGGGCGGCGAGCAACCCGATCGGCACCGCGATCACGATGGCGATCAGCGTGCCCAGCGTGGCGATGTGCAGGGTCTCCACCAGCGCGCGCAGCGTCGGCCCGATATAGCCGGCATCCATCGGCCACATCCGGCCGAACAGGTCGGCCATCTGGTCGGGGGCGTCGTAGAGGAACTCCGGGATCACCTCGATCGTGCGCAGGCTCGCCACGAAGGCGGCCACGGCGAACAGCGTGAAGGCGAGCCGTGCCACGCGCTTCCACGGCGAGAAGCGCTGCCAGCGCCGCGGCGGGGCCGCCAAGGCCGTGCCCGCGCTCACTGGAACACCTTCCGGGCCCAGCCCGAGACGATCTCGGCCACCATGATCAGCGCCACGATGACGATCAGGATCGCCAGCACCACGTCGTAGTCGAAGCGCTGGTAGGCGGTGAACAGGGTCGCCCCGATGCCGCCGCCGCCGACGATCCCGACCATGGTCGAATTCCGCAGGTTGGAATCGAGCTGGTAGGTCGCGAAGCCGATGAAGCGCGGCAGCACCTGCGGCTGCACGCCCATGATCAGCGTCGACAGGAAGCCGGCGCCGGTCGCCCGCACCGCCTCGACCTGCTTCAAGGAGATCTCCTCGATCGCCTCGGCGAACAGCTTGGCGATGAAGCCGACGGACGCGACGATCAGCGCCATCACGCCGGCCAGCGCGCCGAAGCCGATCGCCTTCACGAACAGGATCGCCACGATGATCGGGTGGAACGACCGGCACAGGGCGA
Source organism: Methylobacterium sp. WL64 (assembly GCF_008039945.1). Taxonomy (NCBI): domain Bacteria; kingdom Pseudomonadati; phylum Pseudomonadota; class Alphaproteobacteria; order Hyphomicrobiales; family Methylobacteriaceae; genus Methylobacterium; species Methylobacterium sp. WL64. The sequence continues at coordinate 23,451 of NZ_VRVA01000051.1, read as the reverse complement.
TCAGCGCCCGGGTCGGCCACGTCACCCAGGCCGGCATCAGGTTGCGGGCGGCCAGGAAGCCGATCGGCAGGGCGATCACGATCCCGATCACGGTGGCGATCACGGCGATCTGCACGCTCTCGACGATGCCGGACTGGATCAGCTCCCACCGGGAGAAGTTCGGCGGGAACATCCGGGCCAGGAACTGCCGGCCGTGGGTGAGCCCGGTGGCGAAGCGCTCGGGCGCAAAGCCGAGCTGGCTGGCGGCATACACCGCGTAGGCCGCAAGCAGCAGCCAGCCGGCCCGGGCGGTCCAGTTGGGGCGGAACGCGACGCGGGCGGCCGCGCTCCGGTCGGCCGGTTGGGGAACGGCGCTCATTCGAGCCAGTTCTCGCCGCCGTAGATGCCGCGCAGGTCGCGCTCGCTCAGGCGATCGGGCGGCCCGTCATAGACGACGTGCCCGCCCGACATGCCGACGATCCGCGTGGCGAAGCGCTGGGCCAACGCCACGTTGTGGATGTTGACCACCACCGGCACCCCGCGCTCGGCCGCGAGCCGGGACAGGATCTCCATGATCTCCACCGAGCTCTTGGGGTCGAGCGACGAGGTCGGCTCGTCGGCCAGCACGATCTCGGGCTCCTGCATGATCGCCCGTGCGATGCCGACCCGCTGGCGCTGGCCGCCCGACAGGGCGTCGGCCCGGCGCGTGGCGAAGCCGGAGAGCCCGACGGACTCGAGGAGATCGAAGGCGCGCTGGATATCGGCCTCGGGGAACCGGCGCAGCCACGCCCGCCAGACCGGCACGTAGCCGAGGCGCCCGCACAACAGGTTCTCCATCACGGAGAGGCGCTCGACCAGGTTGTATTCCTGGAACACCATGCCGATCCGCCGTCGCGCCCGGCGCAGGGGGCGGCCGGACAGTTTGGCCAAGTCCTCGCCGCGGAACAGGATCTCGCCCGCGGTGGGCTGCACCAATCGGTTGATGCACCGGATCAGCGTGCTCTTGCCGGTGCCGGACGGCCCGATGATGGCGGTGAGGCCCGTGCCCGGCACCACCAGGTCGATGCCCCGCAGGACCGGCTGCCCGGCCCGGTATTCCTTGACGAGCCCGCGGATCACCAGGGCGCGCGGATCCTCCGCCCGCACCTCGGTCCCGGGCGCGCGCAGCGCAGCGGACGCGGTCACGGCTTGGGCGCGCCTTCGGCCTTCTTGCGCGCGGCCTCGGCCTCGCGGGCGGCCTCGCGCTCGTAGGCCGCCTTATTGTAGGGCGTGCCCGACTCCTCCGCGACCTTGCGCACGATGGCCCAGTCCTTGAGGTAGGTGATCGGCGCGAACCGGTCATCGCCCTCGAAATCCTTCACCATGTCGGGCGGGAAGCGGAAGTCGTAGAAGCATTGCTTCAGCTTCTCGGCGAGTTCCGGCTTGAGATCGTGCGCGTAGGCGAAGCCGGAACTCGGAAACTTCTCGCTGGTGTAGATCACGCGGTAATCGTCGCCCTTGATCGTGCCGCGGGCGACCATCCGGTTGAACACGTCGGAGGCCACGGGCGCGGCGTCGTAATCGCCGGTGCCGACGCCGAGCGCCGACTTGTCGTGACCGCCCGAATAGACGATCTTGTAATCCTCGCCGGGCTTGAGGCCCTGCTCGGGGAACAGCGCCTTCGGGGCGAGGTTTCCGGAATTCGACGACGGGGCGGTGTGGGCGACGCGCTTGCCCTTGAGGTCGGCGAGCGTCTTGTACGGGCTGCTCGCCTTCACGACGACGATCAGGTTGTAGCCCTCGGCCCCCTTCTCGGTCCCCTTGGCGGCGAACGGCACCGCGCCCGCCATGTTCACGGCAAAGCCCAGCGGCCCGGTGGAGAAGCCCGCCACCGTCAGCCGCCCCGAGCGCATCGCCTCGATCTCGGCCGAGTTCGACTGGACCGGATAGTAGACGACACGCTTGCCGGAGCATTGCGACAGGTGGGCGGTGAACGGCTTGAACGCGTTCTCGTAGACCGCGGGGTCCTCGACCGGCGTGTAGGCGAACACGATGACGCTCGGATCGCGGGTCTTGGCCGGGATGTCGGCGACGAGATCCTGGTTCGTGTCGCAATAGGTGTCGTCGAGCTGGCCGCGATTGGCGCATTCGGCGGCCCGCGCCGGCGACAGCGAGCCGATTCCGCAGAGCAGCGCCAAGGCTGCGCCGTACCGAGCGAATGTCACGCGTCTCTCTCCCTGCGGGGCGGTGCCACGCGGCCCGCGCCGTCCCGTCGCCACCCGGTTGGGGCGACGTTTTCCTTGCCCAACTTGTAGGTGGCGGGCTTCGGATTACGCAAGGTGGGATGTGCGTGGGCGGCGAACGAAAGCCGGCTTATGACAGGGGCGACGGACGGCGTTTTGATGGAACGCGCCGATCCGTTCCGCAGGACCTTACAGAGTCACGCATGACCCGATGCAGGTGGATTCTGCCTGCGGAAGTGCCAGGTTTTTCGCGCATCGGCTCGTGAAGGGCGCGCGTTGCCCCCTCCCCTAGCGAGCTGCGACGTTCACACATCGCTGCCGGATGAGGGCCAAGGCTGACCCCAAGCGCGTCTCCCTCCCCCCTCTGCGGGGGAGGGTGGGCCGGCCGTTAGGCCGGGTCGGGAGAGGGGACCCGGGTTCAGATAAGGGCGCAACCGGCATGCCGGGCAAAGCCCGATCCTGCACCGTCGCTCCCCTCTCCCGACCCCCTTCGGGGGCCACCCTCCCCCGCAGAGGGGGGAGGGAGATCCGCGGTGTACCCCGTGCCTTCTGCCGACCTCGATGTTTGAATCCGCCAGTTGGCGCGGAAGAGGAGACCCGCGCTTCGTCCACGAATTCAAACCCCCGGAGACATTTGGGTGGAGGCGCAGCAGCAATCCCGTTGGGCGTGCCCCCCCGTCTCAGGGGACCACGCGGCCGACCGCGGTCTGCGGCGGGCTGAACGAGGCGATCGGGAGGTCGCAGAAGCAGCGGACCCCGAGGGGGCGCGGACCCGGAAGCGGGCATGCGAACGGCTTCGGCCCGGTGAGGCCCTGCTGAATGGCATCGCAATTGTAGCCGACCGGCTGGCGCTCACGGCGGCGCGGGGCGGGGCGATAGGGGCCCTCGTCGGCCGGATCGTCGTAACCCGGCGGCGCACCATAGCCACCGCCGTACTGAGCCTGGGCGACGGAGCCCGGAAGCGCGGCGGCGAACGCCAAGGCGGCGAGGGTCAGCCGGAACGGGGCCCGCAGCCCGGATCGGCCGTGTGAGGTGAGGCGCATCCGTGATCCTTTCGCGCGACGCAGGCGCATCGTTCCTGCTCCGGCGGCTCTCGATGGCAATACCGGCGAAAACGAGACGGCCCGCCTCCGGGAAACCGGAAGCGGGCCGTAGAGACAGTTCAAAGCGCGGACGGCGTCAGTGCGACGAGCGGTCGGCGGCGTCCTGGGCGTTCTGGGTCGTCTGCCGGACGGCATCCTGGCCCTGCTCCATGGCCTTGCGGGTCTCGTCGGCGCTCTGCTGCATCGCCGTCTTGGCCCGCTCGGCGCCCTGCTGCATCGCACTCTGAGCGATGCCGCTGAACTCCTTCGCCTGCGCCTGGATGGCGGCGAATTGGCTGCGCACGAACTCGGCCTGATGCTGCATGGCCTCCTGCACGTCGCGCGAGCGGACCAGCTTCTGCGCCAAGTCGAACGCGGCGTTCACGTTCTGCTCGGCATATTCGAAGCCGCGGGACGAGACGTCCTGCGCGTTGGTGCGGGCGACCTCGGCCGAACCCTGAACGGTGTCGGCGGTGCGGCGGGCCGCGCCGATGAAGCTATCGAACGCCTTGCGGGCCTGATCGACGCTCTTCTCGGCGAAGTCGCGCATCTCGGTCGGGACTTCGTAATTCGGGGGGTTGCTCATGGACGTCTCCTCTCAATTCGGCTGTTGATGGCGCCTTGTGCACTGCACAATAACTGATTCGCCGCCATATGCCACCTGCGCCGTCATCATTAAGGTTGACATGACGTAAACGTGTGACGCTCGGCGCAAGAGTCCAGCGTCGCAACCCAGGTGGCTTTACAATAGGGGTACGGTTGGGCGTGTTTCTCGGGCAAAGCGGGCCGGGGGACGAGGGATCGGGCGTGGGTTCGGGGTCGCGGGCTTTGCAGACGAGACAGACATCGACCGCTGGAGCAGCCGAGGCCGACCTCGTCGCTGCGTTCGCGGCCTGGGCGCGCCTGCCCAGCCTGGCCGCCGCGCTGGCCGACCGAGACGGCCTTCATTTCGTGATCGACCCGGTCGACGGGCGGATCCTGCTCGCCTCGCCGGCGGGACAGGCCCTCTGCGCGGCACTCGGGCAGGCCGACCGCGCGACCCTCGCCGGTCATGTCGCCCGGGCCAACCCGCACGACACCGCGCCCCGGCTCGCGCGCCTCGCCCTCGACGCGAGGCGGATCGCCCCGCCAACGCTCTGCCAGGTCGTCCGCGGGACCCGAGACGACGGCCGGCCGGTCTTCCTGGTGATTCCGACAGCCCCGGTGAAGCTGCCGCGCCCACGACACGGTGTCCCGGCGGCGCGGCAGCCGGAGGCACCCGCGAGCGAACCGGCGCCCGCCGCCGTCCCGGTCGAGGCGCCAGCCCTGAACACGGGGGACCGCTTCCTGTGGCGCAGCGATGCCTCCGGGGCGCTGACGACGCTGACCGGGTCCGAGGGCCTCACCGGCCTCATCGGCCAGCGCTGGCAGGAGCTCGCCGGGACCGGCCGGATCACCGGCGCCGACGGGATGTTCGCGGCGCTTGCCGAACGCATGACCTTCCGCGCCGAGCCGGCCTGCCTGGATCTCGGCGACGGCCCGTTCCAGGTGGAGCTGTCCGGCGCACCACTGGGGCGGGGGGATGCGGCGTTCTCCGGCTTCGGCGGGTTCGGGCTGGTGCGCAGCGTGCCGGCAGCGCTGGGTTCCAAGGCGGCCACGGCCCCGATCGCGCCGGCCGCGGCTCCCGAGCGGTCGCCCGAGCCGGTGCCGGCGCCCGATGCCTCCGCCTTGTCCGTACCGGTGCCGACCGCGCCGGAACCCGCGAGCGTCGAGCCGGCGGCAGCCGAGGCTGTCCCGCCGGCCGAGCTTCCCGCCCCGATCCCGGCCGGGCCGAAGCCCGCGATCACCAGCGTGGAGAGGCAACCGGAGGCGGCTGAGGAGCCGACCGAGACGCCGGCCGACGCCGCTCCCGCGCCCTCCGAGCCGTTCTCCGAGCCGCCTCCCCCTGCCGCAACCGTCGTCGAGCCGCCGCCGCTCTCGACCGACGAGCACGCCGCCTTCCGGGAGATCGCGCGGGCGCTCGGAGCCCGTTACGCCGGCGACGACGCGGAGACCGACATCCCGGCACCCCGGGGCGGCGCGGTCATGCCGTTCCCCGGCCCGCATGCCGGTTCGCTTGTCAGCTCCCTTGTCGGCTCCCTTGCCGGTTCCATTCCTGGCTCCCTCGCCGACGGCCCGGAGGCCCGCGAACCCGCGGTCTCGCGCGATCTCGATTTCCTGGCCGGGCTGCCGCTGCCGACGCTGGTGCATCGCGACGGCGCGATCCTGGCGGCGAATCAGGCCGCCCTTGCGCTGACCGGCTACGCCGACGTTCCGGCACTCACGACGGCCGGCCTCGAGCGGCTGTTCCGTGGGGTGCCCCAGCCGGACGGTCCGGAGCCGGCCGCGCGGCGGACGGCCGTCGCGGCGGCCGACGGCAGCAGCCGGCCGGTCGAAGTGATGGGCGGCGCCTGCACCTGGGAAGGCCGGCCGGCGACCTGCCTAGTCCTGCGCCCCCTCGACGAGGCCGACCCGGCCGGCGCGCTCACGGCCGAGCGGCTCGCGCGCGCCGCGCAAGCCGAACGCACCGCCGCCGCGGAAGCCGCCCTCGACGCGCTGGAGGCGGGCGTCCTGACCCTCGATGCCGCCGGCCGGATCGTGGCGCTGAACCGGGCGGCCGCCGAGCTGTTCGGGTGCGATCCCCGCGAGATCGTCGGCGGCAGCTTCGTCGCGCTGTTCGATCGGGGGAGCGTGCTGGCCGTGGCCGACGTCCTGCGCGGTGCGGCCGGAAGCCCGGGCTCGGTCTCTGTGGCCGGACGGGCGCTGACGCTCGGCGTCTCGCCCGCCCGGGTCGACGGGCGCCGGGTCGCCGTCCTGAACGCCGCGCCGCCCCTTGCCGCCCAGATTGAGCCGAGCGCCGAGGGGCCGACCGCGGCCTCCGGCGGCGGCCTCGACTCGGCGCTGGCGCGCCTGGATCGGGCCTTCCGGGGTCCGTTGACCGGGATGATCGAGCTGGCGGACGCGATGCTGAAGGAGCCGTTCGGCCCCCTCGGGGACGTGCGCTATCGCGGTTGCCTCGCCCAGATCCGGACATCGGGCGAGCTGATGCTGGAGCGCGTCGGCGAACTCCTCGACCTCGCCACCGTCGAGGCCGGTGCCCTGCGGCTCGATCCGCGCCGCATCGCGCTGAACGACGTGGTGGCCGGCTGCGTCGCGCGGCTCCAGAGCGAGGCCGCCCGCGGCCGGATCGTGGTGCGCACCAGCTTCTCCACCGACCTCGACGACCTGGAGGCCGACGAGCGCTCGGTCAGCCGGGCGGCCTGCCTCGTGATCGAGCACGCGATCCGGCGCTCGGTTGCGGGCGGACAGGTGATCGTCTCCACCGGCTCGACCGAGAGCGCGGCGATCGCCCTGCGGGTGCGGGATACCGGCGCCGGGGCAACGGTGCCCGCCGCCGGATCGGCCGGCGCTGTCGAGGACGGCCTCGCCCTGCCCCGTGCCCTGGTCGAGGCCAATGGCGGCCGTCTCAAGCTCTCGGCGCGGCCGGAGGACGGCACGCTTGTGGAGATCATCATGCCGACGCGGCGGGCGGCGAACGGGTGAGTTCGCCCCCCGGCGCACTCACCTGACCGTTTCCGCGAAGTATTCGGAAACACCCGGCCGCGGCTGACGTGCATGCCGCCAAGCTCCGCTTGACAGCGCATCGGCCGACCTTCACTCAAGCCTTAAATTGCGCCCAACTTATTTCCGCGTCTTTGTCGGCGGGGAAAGCGGCTTGGCGACGATACCGACATCGCACGATGTAGGCTACGTTACTTTGGAAGTCCTGGCTGCGCGGCCGACGCCGCGATACGATCGGGCACCAAACAGGGATGGAACGCCATGGAAGGCAAGGTCGTCGAGGTGCAGGCTGCGTGGCGTGAGGGTGCTCACGTCGACGACGCCCAATATCGCGCGCTGTACGAGGCGTCGGTCGCCGATCCGGACGCCTTCTGGGCCGAGCACGGCAAGCGCATCGATTGGATGACGCCCTTCACCAGGGTGAAGGACACGAGCTTCGAGCCCGGCAAGATCTCGATCAAGTGGTTCGAGGACGGCAAGACCAACGTCGCCTACAATTGCATCGACCGGCACCTGGAGACCCGCGGCGACCAGACCGCGATCATCTGGGAAGGCGACAACCCGGACGAATCCAAGCACATCACCTACCGAGAGCTGCACGCGCAGGTCTGCCGGATGGCCAACGTCCTGCGCAACCGCGGCGTCGGCAAGGGCGACCGCGTCACCCTCTACATGCCGATGATCCCCGAGGCCGCCTACGCGATGCTGGCCTGCGCGCGGCTCGGCGCGATCCACGCCATCGTGTTCGGCGGCTTCTCACCGGATTCGCTGGCATCGCGCATCCAGGGCTGCACCTCCAAGGTGGTGATCACCGCCGACGAGGGCCTGCGCGGCGGCCGCAAGGTGCCGCTGAAGGCCAATGTCGACGAGGCGATCAAGCGGATCGGCACCGATCTGGTCGAGCACGTGATCGTCGTGCGCCGCACCGGCGGCAGCATCGCCATGGAAGCGGGCCGCGACGTCTACTACGACGAGGCCGCCGAGCAGGTGACCGACCATTGCCCGGCCGAGCCGGTGGAGGCCGAGCACCCGCTGTTCATCCTCTACACGTCGGGCTCGACCGGCCAGCCGAAGGGCGTGGTGCACACCACCGGCGGCTACCTGGTCTACGCCTCGATGACCCACCAATACGTCTTCGATTACCGCGAGGGCGACGTGTACTGGTGCACGGCCGATGTCGGCTGGGTCACGGGCCACAGCTACATCGTGTACGGGCCCCTCGCCAACGGCGCGACCACGCTGATGTTCGAGGGCATCCCGACCTACCCGTCGACCTCCCGGTTCTGGGAGGTGGTCGACAAGCACAAGGTCAACATCTTCTACACCGCGCCGACCGCGATCCGCTCGCTGATGGGCGGCGGCGAAGGTCCGGTGAAGAAGACCTCGCGGGCCTCGCTGCGGGTGCTCGGCTCGGTCGGCGAGCCGATCAACCCGGAAGCCTGGGAATGGTACTACAATGTCGTCGGCGATCGGCGCTGCTCCATCGTCGACACGTGGTGGCAGACCGAGACCGGCGGTATCCTGATCACCCCGCTCCCGGGCGCCACAGCCCTGAAGCCGGGCTCGGCGACGAGGCCGTTCTTCGGCGTGAAGCCCGAGATGGTCGATGCCGAGGGCAAGGTTCTGCAGGGCCCGTGCGAGGGCAACCTCTGCATCGCGGATTCCTGGCCCGGCCAGATGCGCACGGTCTACGGCGACCATGAGCGGTTCGAGCAGACCTACTTCTCGACCTATCCGGGCAAGTACTTCACCGGCGACGGCGCCCGCCGGGACGCGGACGGCTATTACTGGATCACCGGCCGGGTCGACGACGTGATCAACGTCTCGGGCCACCGGATGGGCACCGCGGAGGTCGAATCCTCGCTGGTCGCCCACCCCAAGGTCGCCGAGGCGGCGGTGGTCGGCTACCCGCACAATGTCAAGGGCCAGGGCATCTACGCCTACGTCACCCTCAACGACGGCGAGGAAGGCGACGACGCCCTGCGCAAGGAGCTCGTGACCTGGGTCCGCAAGGATATCGGGCCGATCGCCTCGCCGGACCTGATCCAGTTCGCCCCCGGCCTGCCCAAGACCCGCTCCGGCAAGATCATGCGCCGCATCCTGCGCAAGATCGCCGAGGACGATTTCGGCTCGCTGGGCGATACCTCGACCCTGGCCGAACCTGCCGTGGTCGAGGATCTGATCGAGAACCGGCAGAACCGGCCCTGATCGGCCGGACCGCGCAGGAACGACGAGGCGGGTGCCGGTCCGGCGCCCGTTCCCAACACAAATCACGAACCTTGGTCTCAAGAGGAACCGGAGGGCCGAAGCGCCCTCGCGGGAGGAATACGCCATGAGCGGCTCGACACTCGGCCTTCGCGGGGGCACGGCGCCCCCATCAACCCGCAAGCCCGCCGCGACGGTCGATCCGCAGATCGACCGGATCGTCCGGACCCCGGAATTCAAGCAGCTCGTCACCGAGCGCACCCGGTTCGGCTGGATCCTGACGATCCTGATGCTGGTGGTCTATTTCGGCTTCATCGGCCTGATCGCCTTCGACAAGTCGCTGCTCGCCGTGAAGGTCGGCGGCGGCACCGCCTCGCTCGGGCTGTTCATGGGCGTGTTCGTGATCCTGTTCGCCTTCGCGCTCACCGGCATCTACGTGGCCCGGGCCAACACGCGCTTCGACGCGCTGAGCGACGCACTGAAGCGGAAAGTCGGCCGATGAACCGCATACTCCTCGGCCTCACGCTGGCCACGATCACGGCCTGCGCGGCCTATGCGGCCGGGCCCGACCTCGGCGCCGTCTCGCAATCGGCCACGAACTGGCCGGCCATCGGCATGTTCCTGTTCTTCGTCCTGCTGACGCTGGGCATCACCTACAAGGCCGCCAAGGGCACCAAGTCGGCCGCCGACTTCTACGCCGCGGGCGGCGGCATCTCGGCCGGCACCAACGCCCTGGCGATCGCGGGCGACTACATGTCGGCCGCCTCGTTCCTGGGCATCTCGGGCCTGGTCTACACCTCGGGCTTCGACGGGCTGATCTACTCCACCGGCTTCCTGGTCGGCTGGCCGATCGTGCTGTTCCTGATCGCCGAGCGCCTGCGCAACCTCGGCAAGTTCACCTTCGCCGACGTCGCGAGCTTCCGCCTGGACCAGACCGCGATCCGCATCATCTCGGCGGTGGGCACCCTGGTGGTGGTGGCCTTCTACCTGATCGCCCAGATGGTCGGCGCCGGGAAGCTGATCCAGCTGCTGTTCGGCCTGCCCTACCTCTACGCGGTGATCATCGTCGGCGTGCTGATGATCGTCTACGTCGCCTTCGGCGGCATGAAGGCCACCACCTGGGTCCAGGTGATCAAGGCCTGCCTGCTGCTCGGCGGCGCGACCTTCATGGCCGGCGCGGTGCTGCTGAAATACGGCTTCAACCCGGAGGCGCTGTTCGCCAGCTCGGTTCAGGTCCACCCGAAGGGCGACGCCATCATGGCGCCCGGCGGCCTGGTCTCGAACCCGATCGAGGCGATCTCGCTCGGCGTCGGCCTGATGTTCGGCACCGCCGGCCTGCCGCACATCCTGATGCGCTTCTTCACGGTCGCGGACGCGCAGGCCGCACGCAAGTCGGTGTTCTACGCCACCGGCCTGATCGGCTACTTCTACATCCTGACGTTCATCATCGGCTTCGGCGGCATCGCCCTGCTGATGTCGGACCCGAGCTACTTCAAGCTCGGCGCGGCGGGCACCTTCGACAAGCTGAAGGACATGATCGGCGGCACCAACATGGTCGCCGTCAACCTCGCCAACGCGGTGGGCGGCCCGTACTTCCTGGGCTTCATCTCGGCGGTGGCCTTCGCGACCATCCTGGCGGTGGTGGCGGGCCTGACGCTGGCTGGCGCCTCCGCGGTCAGCCACGACCTCTACGCCCAGGTGATCGCCCGCGGGCGCACCACCGAGAAGCACGAGGTCAACCTGTCGAAGCTCTCGGCCGTGGTGATCGGGATCGTGGCGATCTATCTCGGCTACGTGTTCGAGAACCAGAACGTCGCCTTCATGGTCGGGCTGGCCTTCGCGGTGGCGGCGAGCTGCAACTTCCCGGTGCTCGCCATGTCGATCCTGTGGCGCGGCACGACCACCTGGGGGGCGCTCGCGGGTGGCCTCGTCGGGCTGATCTCGGCGGTCGGGATGGTCGTGCTGTCCAAGGCGGTCTGGGTGGTGACGTTCGGGAACGCCGCACCGATCTTCCCCTACGACAACCCGGCCTTGTTCTCGATGCCGCTGGCCTTCTTCACGATCTGGGCCGTGTCGAGCCTCGACCGGTCCCGCAAGGCCCAGCGCGAGCGCGCCGCCTTCGAGGCGCAGTTCGTGCGCTCCGAGACCGGCATCGGAGCGGTGGGCGCGCACGCTCACTGAGCCGAGCCAACGCAGACGGATCGGAGGGCGCGGCGCGAGCCGCGCCCTTCGTCGTTCGAGCGCCCGGGCCGGCGCCGGAGCGGCGGATCGCACCCACCGCAAGCCGCCATGTTGATGACCGGCCCCACCGCCAGATTGCGGATTGACCAACAGGTTCCTTACAGTCACGCATACGTGATCTGCGCCCCGTGCAGGGCCCGCAGTCCGTAGATTCGCAGCCGAGGCCATCGGCCGCACGTGTCGTCAGGGAGGAACCGGGTCATGGCTGGGGCAACTGCGATCCCACGGGCGGGGGACGCCGCGAGGCCGATGAGTTCGGCCGAGAAGCGGGTGATCTTCGCCTCCTCACTCGGCACCGTGTTCGAGTGGTATGATTTCTATCTCTACGGGTCGCTCGCCGCGATCATCGGCGCTCAGTTCTTCTCGGCCTACCCGCCGGCGACCCGGGACATCTTCGCGCTGCTGGCCTTCGCGGCCGGCTTCATCGTCCGGCCGTTCGGCGCGCTGGTGTTCGGCCGGATCGGCGATCTCGTCGGGCGCAAATACACCTTCCTGATCACGATCCTGATCATGGGCCTGTCGACCTTCATCGTCGGCATCCTGCCCAACGCCGCCACCATCGGGATCGCGGCGCCGATCATCCTGATCGTCCTGCGGCTGGCCCAGGGCCTCGCGCTCGGCGGCGAGTATGGCGGCGCGGCGACCTACGTGGCCGAGCACGCCCCCAATGGCCGGCGCGGCTTCTACACGAGCTGGATCCAGACCACGGCGACGCTGGGCCTGTTCCTGTCGCTGCTGGTGATCCTGGCGACCCGGAGCCTCACCGGCGAGGCGGCCTTTGCCGAGTGGGGCTGGCGCATCCCGTTCCTGGTCTCGGTCCTGCTGCTCGGCATCTCGGTCTGGATCCGGCTGCAGCTGTCCGAATCGCCGGCCTTCCAGAAGATGAAGGAGGACGGGAAGACCTCGAAGGCGCCGCTCACCGAAGCGTTCGGCCAGTGGAAGAACGCCAAGTTCGCGATCATCGCCCTGTTCGGCCTCGTCGCCGGCCAGGGGGTGGTCTGGTACACGGGCCAGTTCTACGCGCTGTTCTTCCTGCAATCGATCCTGAAGGTCGACGGCTACACGGCGAACCTGCTGATCGCGTGGTCGCTGCTGCTCGGCACCGGCTTCTTCGTGGTGTTCGGCTGGCTGTCGGACAAGATCGGCCGCAAGGTGATCATCCTGGCGGGCTGCGCGATCGCGGCGGCGACGTTCTTCCCGATCTTCAAGGGCATCACCGCCACCGCCAACCCGAAGCTCGAAGCCGCGATCGAGAACGTGAAGGTCACCGTCTCGGCCGACCCGGCCGCCTGCGGGACCTTGTTCAATCCGGTCGGCACCCGGGTGTTCACGGCGCCCTGCGACCTCGCCCGGGACTTCCTGTCGAAGGCCTCGGTGAAATACGCCACCGCGCCCGGCGCCCCCGGCCAGCCCGCGACGATTCGGGTGAACGACACCGAGATCGCCTATCCGCAGGGCGGCGCGCCGGAGGCCAACAAGGCCGTGACCGCTGCGCTCCAGGCGGCCGGCTACCCGAAGGCCGGCGACGCCGACATCGTCAAGATGGCGAACCCGTTCGACATCTTCCGGCCCCAGGTGGCGCAGGTGATCGGCCTGCTGTTCATCCTCGTGGTGTTCGTGACGATGGTCTACGGCCCGATCGCCGCCATGCTGGTGGAGCTGTTCCCGACCCGGATCCGCTACACCTCGATGTCCCTGCCCTACCATATCGGCAACGGCTGGTTCGGCGGCCTGCTGCCGGCCACCGCCTTCGCCATGGTGGCCCAGACCGGGGACATCTATTACGGCCTCTGGTACCCGATCGTCATCGCGGTCGCGACGGTCGTCATCGGGCTGATCTTCGTGCCCGAGACCAAGGATCGCGACATCTTCGCCGATACCTGATCCGACCCACGACCCTCCTCAGGTGACGACACCCGGGCCGCCGACGCGGTCCGGGTGTTTTCGTTTCCAGGGTAGCGGTGGGATCTGCGCGGGCGGGCTCGGGGGCTGCTGCCTCCGGTGCGCTTCGTCACGCATCCGCTCCGACAACTTCGGTACTGGCTGATCGGCAGCCTATTGAGGATCCCGCCTCATGAAGAAGGGACGGCCAGCCTCAAGATTGGCATTGCCGCGAATTCGGACACGAAAAGGCTATTATTATTTTGCACCCAATGGTACGGGCAGCTCCGAAGTCGGCCGACACAAACACACAGGTTGTATGCTGACAACCGCTTGTTGCCGATCAAGAATCAGTCTTGGTGGAACCAAAAGCGGTTCTCTTCCGTCTTCGATACGCTTTGAGACACAAGAGGGAACGGATCGTGGACGAGGCTGTGACGCACTTACATCGCAGGGCCGGACGCAGGCCGCCGCTCGTCGCAGTTATCGGTGCCAACACAACCATGATTGCCGTCTGGGCGCTTATCTACAACCTCGCCGGCGGTCCGGTCTGGCTATGGTAGCGGCGATTGGCGGTTGCGTTTACCGTCGAAATACCCGCTGCAATAGGCTCCGAACAGGTATCCGGACTGGTGCGCGGTGAGATAGCCGAGGATGATCAGCACGTGGAGCAGGTCGAGACCGGGGCCGAACGCGAACAGAAGCACGGCGCCGACCAGGATCAGAAACGACGTCGCGATCATGACCAGCATGGTATAAGCCCAGCCGATCAGCAATCCGATCACGAACAGAACTGCAGCGAGTAACATCGCGTCACCTGGCCCAAGGTTGTTCAGCGCACGACACTGAAACAACATCCCCGAAATGGGGGCTCCGAAGCCCAATGCCACGGGCACCGCACACGCGATCCATGAAGAGAGCGCGTAGTCCGACGACAAAGTTCCGTCGAGCGGCAAATTTTTCATGACGCCCGGGCGCCAAAATATCAAGCCCCGGACAGATCCCACGCAAATCGTGTCAAATGCCGCGTATTCGGCTATCTATTATTCTGTTCTGTAAAATCGATTCTGCTAGACCGGCTTGTCGCTGGTCGAGGCTGCGCCAATAGATCGGTCGGCAAGCTACCGGCGGGCGCATCCGCCGCGTCTCAAGCCTTCGCAGCGGCGCACGTTTCTCCGCAAAGCGTTAACGCCGGACCGCCCCCGGAGCGGCGGCGGCGAACCACCGCTCCGTCGTTTGCGCGAACGTCGCGATCTCTGCCGGATCGGGGCCGTCAGTGACGGAAGTGACGGTGGCCGGTGAACACCATGGCCAAGCCCGCCTCGTCGGCGGCCGCGATCACCTCGGCGTCGCGCATGGAGCCGCCCGGCTGGATCACCGCCGTCGCCCCCGCCTCGGCCGCGGCCAGCAGGCCGTCGGCGAACGGGAAAAAGGCGTCCGAGGCCACGACGGATCCCACCGCCAGGCTGTCGGCGAGCCCCAGGCGCCTGGCACCCTCGGCGGCCTTCCAGGCGGCGATGCGCGAGGAATCGACCCGGGACATCTGGCCCGCCCCGATTCCCACCGTAGCGCCGCCCTTGGCGTACACGATGGCGTTCGACTTCACGTGCTTGGCGACCCGGTAGGCGAAGCGGAGGTCGGCCGATTCGGCTTCGCTCGGCGCGCGCTTGGTCACGACCGTGAGCGGCATGTCGTCGACCACGACCGCGTCCCGGCCTTGGACCAGCAGCCCGCCGGACAAGGTGCGCACGGTCTCGCCCGGTGCCCGCGGGTCGGGCAGGCTGCCGGCCAGCAGGAGGCGCAGGTTCTTCTTGGCGGCCACGATCGCGGCGGCCTCCGGGGTCGCGTCCGGCGCGATGATCACCTCGGTGAAGATCTCGACGATCCGGCGGGCGGACTCCACGTCGAGCGTCCGGTTCAGCGCGACGATGCCGCCGAAGGCCGAGGTCGGGTCGCAGCTCAGCGCCCGCTCGTAGGCCTCAAGCAGGCTCGCCCCCTCGGAGACGCCGCACGGGTTCGCGTGCTTGATGATCGCCACCGCGGCGGCGCGGACCGGATCGAACTCCGCGACGCATTCGTAGGCGGCATCGGTGTCGTTGAAGTTGTTGTAGGACAGCTCCTTGCCCTGCAGCTGGCGCGCGGTCGCGACGCCGGCCCGGACTTTCCCGGGCGCCCGGTAGAAGGCGGCCGACTGGTGCGGGTTCTCGCCGTAGCGCAGGCCCTGCGCCAGCGCGCCCCCGAAGGCGCGGAACTGGCCGGGCGTCTCGGTGCCGAACTGGACCGCCATCCAGTTGGCGATGGCGGCGTCGTAGGCGGCGGTGCGGGCGAAGGCCTTCTGGGCCAGATGCCGGCGCAGTTCGGACCCGATGGTGCCACCGGTCTGCTCCAGCGCCGCCAGCACCGCGGGGTAATCCGAGACGTCGGTGACGACCGCGACGTCGGCGTGGTTCTTGGCGGCCGCGCGAATCATCGCCGGGCCGCCGACGTCGATGTTCTCGATGCAGTCGGCCTCCGGCTTGTCGGCCGCGATGGTCGCCTCGAACGGGTAGAGGTTCACCACAAGCAGGTCGATGGCCCCGATGCCGTGGGCGGCGAGCGCGGCCTGGTGCTCGGGGTTGTCGCGGATGGCGAGCAGGCCGCCATGCACCGCCGGGTGCAGGGTCTTCACCCGCCCGTCCATCATCTCGGGGAAGCCGGTCAGGTCGGCGACCTCGGTGACCGGCAGGCCGGCCTCCTGAAGGGCGCGATGGGTGCCGCCGGTCGAGACCAGCGCAATGCCGCGGGCATGCAGCGCCCGGGCGAAATCGACGAGGCCGGCCTTGTCCGAGACCGAGAGGAGCGCGCGGGAGACCCGCACCTGATCGTGCGCCATAGCTGCTTGCCGAACCTTGTGATTTCGGCGCGCGGTAGCATGGAACCGGTGCGGGGGGCCAGCCGCCCGAGTCAGGGCGCGATGGCGCCCCGCATCGGCGCCGAGGCCAGGCGCTCGAAGCTCCAGCGCACCTCGACGTCGTCGGAGACGCGCAGATACAGAACGATCTGGTCGGTACGGCGCGGCCCGGTCAGGCCGGAAAAGTACACGCTCTCCTCGATCGCGATCTCCGCGGCCGACGCCCGGAACACCCATACCTCGCCCAGCGCGGAGGCCAGTTCGAGCCCATCCGGCACCCCGCGCACAGCGATGCCGGGATGCAGGTGGAAGCGGATCGCCACGTCGTGGCCGCGCACCCGGGCCTTGCCCTGGCGCAGGAACGCGTCCCGGCCTTCGAGCCGGGTATTCGTGGGGAACAGCTGCCAGCGCCGCTCGTGCACGATGCCGAAATCCGGGGCGTAGCCGTCGTGCCGGGCGGCGAGCATCACGCTGTCGGCCTCCTCGACCCGCTCGGACGCGACGGCGGCGGGACCGCGCAGGACCACGGCGCCGCGCCGGCGGATCAGCCACGCGGCCGCCAGGCGCTCGCCCCACCACCCGGTCGCGGTGAGGAATCGGCAAGAGGACGCGTCGGCGACGCTGGCGGTGGAATGGGCCGGCGTGGAGCGGGCCAGCAGGCGCAGGTCCGGCCCGCTGGCGGGTAGGCCGCAATTGACCACGATGCGCTGCGGCCCGCTCGACATCTCGAAGGCGAGGCAGCCCGCTCCGGCGTTGAGCGAGTAGGGCAGCGGCGGGCTCTTGCCGACATCGGCGACCACGATGACCCGGCCGCCCTCCAGGCGCTCGTAGCCGGAATTCGGCGCGTGCATCATCGGCCGGGCGAGCGCGCCGTCGTAGACCAGGAGCGTCGCGAGATGGTCGGCATCGGTGGCGCCCATGCCGTTGAAGTGGCTGAGCGAGGCGTCCGGGTGGCGCAGGAGCCGCAGCAGCGGCAGCATCCGGTCCACCGCCCGCAGCAGCGCGGCCGGCGGCTCGACGCTGCGGCTGAGATAGCTCTGGCGCAGGGGCAGAAGATCGAGGAGCAGCTCCATGGCGTAGCGCGGGTCACGGGAGCGGTGGCCGCCGTCGGTCAGGATCTGCCGGTCGAGCTCCCGCGACAGGATGCGGGTCGCCCGGCGCAGGATCGGCTGGATGCCGTCGCAGCACAGGCCGGCGTAGCAGAGCGCCACGGCGGCGCTCAGGCGCCATTGCGGCGGCACGCCCCGCCGCAGGTCGCGCTCGAGCTGTTGGGCGTTGCGCGCGATGGCCTTGAGGAAGTTTTGGTAGAAGGTGTGGTCGGCGCCCTCGAGAACGAGGGGCGACTGGCACAGGAACGAGATCAGCCGCCGCGCCGCCACCGGGGTGTGGCGGGCCAGCGCGGCATCGCCCCGGCCAGCGATGAAATCGGCCACGAAGGCGCGGGCATTAGCCCGGGCGAGCGCGGTGTCGGCCGCCCGGAGGTGGCGCAGCCAGCCGAAGCCGTAGAGCTCATCGGCCCATTCCGGCGAGGGCGCCGCGTAGTCGAAGGGCGAGCCGCCGCTCGCCGCCAGCGAGCGTCCGGCGAAGACGAACAGGCCGGAATAGATGTCGTCCGCGAAGGTCGCGTCGGAGGTGCGCAGGTCCTGCGGGGCGATCACCAGCCCGGTTACGCGCATCCGCGTCAGGATGTCGGGCGA
Source organism: Methylobacterium sp. WL64 (assembly GCF_008039945.1). Taxonomy (NCBI): domain Bacteria; kingdom Pseudomonadati; phylum Pseudomonadota; class Alphaproteobacteria; order Hyphomicrobiales; family Methylobacteriaceae; genus Methylobacterium; species Methylobacterium sp. WL64. The sequence goes on along the minus strand of NZ_VRVA01000051.1, from coordinate 5,675 downwards.
GGCGGTCAGGCTGGCGCCGACGGCACGGAGGGTCCGCGCGGCCTCGCGCCCCACGAGCCGATAAAAGCGCCAGCGGTCAGGCCCCCAAGCCACGCAATATCCCAGCCACGCGATCTCCGAGCCACGCGATCTCGCCAGGCCCCAAGGGCCCGAGCCCCCGGGTACGAGGATCGGCTGGCACCCGTTTCGTTTCAGGGTAGAGGCGGCCTCTTAACCGGCGGTTTACGCTATGTCATTCCCGGGGCGGGAAAGAATGCGGGCTTGCGCACGCCCCGGTTGAAGCACCGGGGCGGATCGGGGTGCATAAGCCGCGGCTCCGGCGGCTCAGCCCGGGGCCAGGGCCGCGTCGAACGCCCGCAGATTCGAGCGCATCATGTCCAGGTAGGTCGCCGCCGGCCCGTCCGAACCCGACAGGGCGTCCGAATAGACCTTGCCGCCGATCCGGGCGCCGCCCTCCCGCGCGATCAGCTCCATCTGGCGCGGATCGCTGATGTTCTCGAGGAACACCGCCGGCACCTTGTCCCGGCGGATCTGCCGGATGATCGTCGCGACGTCCCGGGGGCTCGCCTCGCTGTCGGTGGACACGCCCTGGGGCGCGATGAAGCGCAGCCCGTAGGCGTCGGCGAAGTAGCCGAACGCATCGTGGGTGGTGATGATCCGGCGGTTTGCCGGGGGGATCTTCTCCACGGCCTGTCGCACCGCCGTGTCGAGACGATCGAGCTCCGCCGTGTAGGCCTCAGCAGCCGACCGGTAGGCGTCGGCATGGGCCGGATCGACCTTCGCCAGGCCGTCGCGGATGTTGGCGACGTAGATCCGCACGTTGGCCACGCTCTGCCAGGCATGCGGATCGACCGCGTGGGCGCCGTGGTCGTGCCCGTCCTCCGCATGCGCGTGATCGTCGACGGCCGCGATGGTCTTCACCCCCGCGGAGACGACGACGACCGGGGCGCGGGTGCCGGAGGCTCGGATCAGCCTGTCGAGCCAGCCCTCCAGACCGAGGCCGTTGACGAACACGATGTCGGCTCCTGCGAGCTTCTTGGCGTCGGCCGGAGACGGGCTGAAGCCGTGCGCGTCGGAATCCGGGCCGACCAGGGTGGTCACCGCCACGTAGGGTCCGCCGACCGCGCGCACGAGGTCGCCCAGGATCGAGAAGCTCGCCACCGCGCGGACCTTCTCGCCGTCCGGGGCCGCCCGGGCCGGGAGAGAGATGCCGAGCCACAGGGCGAGGCCCGCGAGCCACGCCAACCGAACCGTCCCGCGCACCTGTCGTCCTCCCAATCCACCGGAGCCAGCGAGCCTGTAGTGTAACAATGTTACATACACAAGCGGGATACACGGGGGGGGCCCTGATGCGGGTCGTGGGCCGCCGCCGGGTCATCGCCGCGGCAGCCGAGCGTAAGATGGAGCATGCCATGACTGGACGTTTGAGTGCCGCCCTTCTCGTCACCGGTGTTCTCGGCCTGGGCCTCGTCGGCGCCGCCGCAGCGCATGACCGCAGTGCCGACGGCGCGCGGGGCCACGGGCGTTGGAGCGCCCTGACCCCTGAGGATCGGGCCGCCTTCGCGGATGCCCGGATCGCCGGCCTGCATGCCGGGCTGAAGCTCAATCCCGACCAGGAGAAGCTGTGGCCGCCGGTGGAGGCCGCCCTGCGCGACATGGTGAAATTGCGCCAGGATCGGCGCGCGGCAATGCGCGATCGCCCGAAGATCGCCGACGACGCGCCGGCCGCCCTGCGGGCGATGGCAGACGCGACGACCGCCCGGGGCGAGGCCCTGCGCAAGCTCGCCGATGCCTCGCAGCCGCTCTACGCGAGCCTCGACGAAGGCCAGAAGCGGCGCGCGATGATCCTCGCCCGCCCGATGGGCGGCCATCGCCACGGCGGCTGGCATCACCACCGCGACGGCGAGCGCGGCCCTGGCGGCGACGACCGCTGACGGCACGGCGCCCGATCAAAAACCTAAAAATCTAAAAATCCAGAAGAACCAAAAAACTTGATCCGCGGCGGCAGCGGCTGCAAACCGCTGCCGCCGCGGGTCTTGCCAAAGGAGCCCGGTGAAAGGCCCGAACCGGTAAGCTCCATGGCGCGCCTGCCCGGCGACACCGTCCCCCTCCTCGCCCGGCTGTGGCGCACTTGGCTCTATCCCCACCGCGGGACGCTCGCCGTCGTGCTGGTGCTGATCGCGCTGGTGGGCGGCTCGACCGGGCTGTACCCGGCCCTGATCAAGGCCGCCTTCGACGCCTTCGACCGCAAGGACGCGGCGGCGATCGCCTACGGGCCGCTCGTTGTGATCGTGGTCACGGCGCTGCGCGGGTTCTCCCTGTTCGGCCAGACGGTGCTGACCAACCGGGTCGTGACCCGGGTCGAGGCCGACATGCAGGCGGCGCTCTATGGCCACCTGATCGACTCCGACCTCGCCCAGCTCGGCCGCGAGAGCCCCGCTGCGCTGACCCAGCGCTTCACCACCGATTTCGCCTTCATCAAGGAGGCGCTGACCCGCATCTCCACGGTCCTGCTGCGCGACATCGCGATGCTGATCGGCCTCGTGGCGGCGCTGGTCTGGATGGACCCGGTGCTGACGCTCGTCGCCGGCCTCACGGTGCCGTTCGTGGCCGGCCCGATCGGTCGGATCGGCAAGAAGCTCCGGCGGGTCTCGACCACCACCCAGGAGCAGATGGGCGCCACCGCCAGCCTGATCTCCGAGAGCCTGCAGGGCGCCCGGGTCGCCAAGACCTACGCCATGGAGGGCTACCTCAAGGGCCGGGCCGCGCAGGCGCTGGACGAGGTGCGCCGCCTCAAGATGAAGGCCGCCAACGCCCGCGGGCGCCTCGACCCGCTGCTGGAGGTGGGCGGCGGCATCGCGGTGGCGGGGGTTCTGGTGCTGGTCGGGCAGCGGGTGCTGTCCGGCGAGCGGACGGTCGGCGATTTCACCGGTTACGTGGCGGCGCTCCTGCTCGCCGCCCAGCCGGCCCGGGCACTGGGCAACCTCAACGCCATCCTGCAGGAGGCGGCGGCGGCGTTGCGGCGCTATTTCGATGTGATGGACGAGGCACCCCAGATCCGCGAGGCGTCGGATGCGGCGCAGCTCGTCGTCACCGCGGGGGAGATCCGGTTCGCGGGCGTGCAGTTCCGCTACCGCCCGGACGCCCCGGCGCTGGAGGGGATCGACCTCACGGTCCCCGCCGGCGCCGCCACCGCGCTGGTCGGGCGCTCGGGCTCCGGTAAGTCCTCGCTGCTCAACCTCGTGCCGCGGCTCTACGACGTCACCGCCGGCCGGGTGACCATCGACGGGCAGGACGTGCGCGCCGTGACGCTCGCCTCCCTGCGGGCCGCCGTGGCGGTGGTCTCGCAGGAGGTCGTGCTGTTCGACGACACGATCGCGGTCAATATCGGCTTCGGCCGCCCCGGGACGAGCCGGTCCGAGATCGAGGCGGCCGCCCGCGCCGCGGCCGCCCACGACTTCGTGACCGCCCTGCCGGAGGGCTACGATTTCCGGGTCGGGCCGGCCGGCAACCGCCTCTCTGGCGGCGAGCGGCAGCGAATCGCCCTGGCCCGGGCCTTCCTGAAGGATGCGCCGATCCTGCTCCTCGACGAGGCGACCTCCGCGCTCGATTCGGAATCGGAGCGCCTCGTCCAGGCGGCGCTGACGCGTCTCATGCGCGGCCGCACCACCCTGGTCATCGCCCACCGCCTCTCGACGGTGCGGGAGGCCGACCGGATCGCCGTGATGGAGGCCGGCCGGGTGATCGAGACAGGGCGGCACGACGACCTGATCGCGGCCGGCGGCGCCTATGCCCGCCTGCACCGGATGCAGCTATCGGATCCGACGCCGACCGCGTGAGGCCACGCCCGCACAAGTAGGCGGCACGACACATGAGCCGCATGAGCCATGCGCACGCTCCGTAGATTCATCCGCGGGAGCGCGGCATAAGGGCTTGTGTCTATGAGGACCCTACCGTGAGCGACCTGACGTTCGAGACCCAAGCCCATCCCGCCCGCCGGACCGACGCCGAGCGGGCCGCGCTGATGACGAATCCGGGCTTCGGCAAGGTGTTCACCGACCACATGGTGGTGGCCCGGTACTCGGCCGGCCGCGGCTGGTACGACGCGCGGATCCAGGCGCGCGAGGCGATCCCGCTCGATCCCGCCGCCGCGGTGCTGCATTACGCGCAGGAGATCTTCGAAGGTCTCAAGGCCTACCGCACCGCCGATGGCGGCGCGGCCCTGTTCCGCCCCGATGCCAACGCCCGCCGCTTCCGACTCTCGGCCGAGCGCATGGCGATGGCGCCGTTCCCCGAGGACGCGTTCGTCGAGGCCACGCGCAAGCTGGTCGAGATCGACCGCGCCTGGATCCCCGACACGCCCGACGGCAGCCTCTATCTGCGGCCGTTCATGATCGCCAACGAGGCGTTCCTGGGCGTCAAGCCGGCCTCGGAATACCTGTTCATCACCATCGCCTCGGCGGTGGGCTCGTACTTCAAGGATCCGACCGGCACGGTTACGGTCTGGGTCTCCGAGCACTTCACCCGGGCGGCGCCGGGCGGCACCGGCGCCGCCAAGTGCGGCGGCAACTACGCCGCCAGCCTCGCCGCGCAGGCGGAGGCCACGCGCCAGGGCTGCGAGCAGGTGGTGTTCCTCGACGCGGCCGAGCGCCGCTACATCGAGGAGCTCGGTGGGATGAACGTGTTCTTCGTCTTCGCGGACGGCACGCTGCAAACCCCGCCGCTCTCCGACAGCATCCTGCCCGGCATCACCCGCGATTCGGTGATCACCCTGGCCCGGGAAGCCGGCCTCACCGTGAAGGAGGAGCCCTACACGATCGACGCCTGGCGCACCGACGTCCGCGCCGGCCGGCTCACCGAGGCCTTCGCCTGCGGCACCGCCGCGGTGATCACCCCGATCGGCACCGTGAAGGGCCGCGAGGACAACTTCACGATCGGCGACGCGGTGGCGGGCCCGGTGGCGCGCCGGCTGCGCGGCATGCTGGTCGATATCCAGCGCGGCACCACCGAGGACTCGCACGGCTGGTTCCAGAAGGTCTTCTAGGGTCTTGGCGTGGCGGAGAGCGGGGGCTGTATGCCCGGTTCGTGCCCTCCGCCGCGCATCCCCCTCCCCCTCTGCGGCGGGGGTCGGGAGGGGAGCGCCGCGTCCGGAAAGAGTGCGCCAGAGGTGAAGTCCTGAACCGTCGCCCCGCCCCTCTCCCGACCCCTGCCAAGGCAGGGGCCGCCCTGACCCGCAGAAGGGAAAGGGAGACGCGCGGATGACGGAAGCGGCAGCCAGCTCACCGGAAACAGCTGCCGGCCCCTGGAATCCAGGCGTCCAGTCCGACCTGCCGGCCGCCTTCACGCCGCTGATCACCGTCTACCGGCCCGAGCACGTCGAGACGCCCCTGCGCGACGCGCTGGAGATGAGCGACCTGTGCGGGCTGCCGGCCCGCCAGCTCACCCGGATCAAGCCATGGCGCTTGGTCGTCCACGAGGTGCTGATCCGGGTCATGTCCGACCTGTCGGTGCCGGTGGGCGAGGTCTACGCCGATCTGGGCGTGAATTTCCGGTCGATCGTGTCGGCAATCCTGCGCGAAGGCGTCGAGCCCCGGCTCGGCGAGGTCGAGGCGGCGCTGGCGGCGCTGCGTGCCGAGGCCGACGCGGTGCTCCGGCGCGAGATCGCCGCGATCCTC